>CAIXUF010001286.1 GCA_903922535.1 Candidatus Hydrogenedentota bacterium | reverse complement strand
CCACCCGGCAGGACGGCGCCTTCTCGGGCGAACTGGGCGACTATCGGCTGGAGGTGGATGCCAACGGGGCGCGGCTCTCAAAGAATGAAACGGCGCAATGGCAGGCCGCACCCATTGCGCCGAGTTTGGCCGACGCGCGGGGCATTACCACGGAAGTTGTGGAGAGAGGGCAATTCTTCCTGTGGGTGCGCGTGCTGGTGCCCGACCCGCAATGGCCGCGCATCCAGGAGGCGCAGTTGGACCGGCAGGGCAAGGTCCGGCTCACGCTTCACGTGCAGCGCTGCGCTTCGGGCGACGACTATGCGCCTGACCTGGGCTGGAAGTTTGACGGCTCACCGGAACCCCCTGCAGGCAGCTTCCCGCCCGCCGAAAGACTGCCCATGCAGTCGGCCGCGTGGCGAAGCGAGTCCACGATCATCGTCCAGTCTGACAGCGCGGCATATTCCAACAGGTGGGATTTTTTCGCCACGCCGATTCATTTTGCCGACGAGGACGCCGCGTTCACCGTTACCCCCGGCATCTTCGACACGCTGTACCATTGCGGTGTGCCGCCCGTGCTGGATCGTCCCTTTGAGGAGGCCCGCCAGCAGCACCAGAATGCGATGGCGGCCGCTTCGCTGAGTGGTCCCGATGCGGGAAATGTGGCGGCCATGCCCGCCGGAGGCGTGTTCAGCATGAACCGGCTCAACCACTGCCCGGCCATCTTTGACGAGTACTACCGCAGCGGTGATGCGCGTCTGCGCAGCACCGCGCTGAACTGGTGTTCCAACTTCTATGACCTCTCCATCTGGTGGGGCATGGACCGCAAGGATGAATTCGGCGGCACGCGCTACAACAACAGCGTGGCCAACGGCGACAAGACTCACACCGGCGACCAGACCTTCATGTGGCGCTCCAACACGGCGGTGAATTTCTGCACCAAGGGTTACGACTCGTTTCTCTACGCCTATGAGGAGACGGGCGATCCGCGCTATGCCGCCGCACTGCGCTGGCAGACGGACTACGCCGCGCGCATGATCCACACAAACCAGGGCGAGTGCCGCAACATCGGCGACGTGCTCGACTTCGTGCGGCTCTACGAGTTCACCGGGCACCATCCCTGGCTCGACGAGGCGCTGCGGCTCTTCCGCGAACTGCGCGAGAAGCTTGGTCCCGACGGGCTGTTCAGCCAGGGTGGCAAGCCCATTGAGCCGGACCCTCCCTTTATCGATGGCGACGATTTCGGCTACAAGCACCCCTTCGCCAAGCCCTACATTATCGGCTATGCCTTGCAGGGGCTCCCAGAACTGGCGCGCTTTGCGCCGGACGAGCCGCGCCTCGTCGAAGTCATTCGCGCCGTGGCCAAATTCCTCGTCGAATCGCAGGACCCGGCGGGCGGGTGGCGCTATCCCCATCCGCAGTCGAGCGCCCTGCTGATCGATCAGGCCATGGAACACGCCATGCACCTGGGCCGCGCCGCGGCCTTTCTCGAAACGCAGGGCGACGACATCAACCCGATACTGGACGCTGTCGAGCGCACCCTGCGCGCGCGGGTGCTGGGCCTGCAGAAGACCGGTGCATTCTTGAGCGGGGTGCAGGGATGGGAGGCGTCCACCGGCGTGCTCAAGGACGGCAAGACCACGCAGGACCTGTACGCAAAGCCGTCCGATCGTGACGCCAAACGCGACTATACAGAGGGCAATGTGAATGCCGGTGGTTCCTGTCCGGAGGCGGTGGTCTATTTCTCGCAGGTGCTCGACTTTTACGCCAAACACCGCGACCCGAAACGGCTGTTGGAGGCCGGACCCGAATTGCAGACGCTGCTGGACCGGGTAAAGCCAGTGCAAATACCGGCGCTGGCGCTGCGGCCGGAGTTGGTGCGCACCAACGCCCCGGCGGACTATCCGCCCTGCGGCATGGAGAAGGGATTGCCTGTCTTTGCCGAACAGGCACGGGACGCGTTGGCGCAGAATTACTTCAAAGGCACCGGCACCACGGACGGCGTTGCCCTCAAAGCGTGGCAGCGGGACGGCCGCGCCAAGCTTGTCGAAAGCCTGCAACAGGCACCCGCGCCGCCCAAGGACACCGCCTATGCCACGCTCGCCGAGGAGGATCGCGGCACCTATACGGCGCGCAAAATCGTGTTCAGTCCGTCGGCGCAATACCGCGTCCCCGCCTACCTGCTCGTGCCGAAAGGCAACGGGCCATTTCCGGCCATGGTCGCCCTGCACGATCACGGCGCGCATTTCAGCATCGGCAAGGAAAAGGTGGTGCGTCCCTTCGGCGTGGATGCCGCCGTTGAAAAAGACGCGCGTGAGTGGGTGGACCAATGCTACGGCGGCCGCTTCATAGGCGACGCGCTGGCCGAAAAGGGTTATGTGGTGCTGGCCATCGACGCGCTGTTCTGGGGCGAACGCGGCCGCAAGGAAGGCGTCGAATACACGGCGCAGCAGCAGTTGGCCGCCAACCTGTTCCAACTGGGCATGAGCTGGCTGGGCGTGATCTCCTGGGACGATGTGCGGTCGGCCGAGTTCCTGGCCTGCCAGCCCGAAGTCGACCCGGCACGCATCGGCGCGGTGGGCCTGAGCATGGGCTGCCACCGCACCTGGATGCTCAACGCGCTGTCCGACCGCGTGGCAGCGGGTGTGGCGATCTGCTGGATGGGCACGACCGACGTGCTCATGGCCCCCGGCAACAACCAGACCACGGGCCAGTCGTCCTTTTCCATGATCGCCCCCGGCCTGCGCCGCCGGCTCGACTACCCCGCCGTGGCCGCGCTCGCCGCGCCCAAGCCGATGCTCTTCTACAACGGCGACAAGGACCCGCTTTTCCCCGTCGAGGGCGTCGAGAAGGCATGGAACATCCTGCGCATCGCGTGGAAAGGTGCGGGCGCGGAGGACAAGCTCGAAACGCGCATGTGGCCCTGCCCCCACGAGTTCAACCGCGACATGCAGAACGCCGCGTTCGACTGGCTGGACAGGCAGTTGAACCCGTGAACACCGGAAAACGGGAAGCTGCATGCTATACTCTCCTGCGATGGGTGCTTGCGCAATCAAAAGCAATCGTGCCCGTTGCTGAAAGGATAAAGACGTGAAGATTAAGGTTATAGTGCACGAGGCGGAAGAGGGCGGTTTCTGGGCCGAAGTGCCTGCCATCCCCGGTTGCGCCACGCAGGGAGAGACTTTCGAGGAGCTTCTTGCCAATATTTACGAGGCCGTGGAAGGGTGTCTCGCCGTGGACGTGGAACCTGCCAGCGATGGGGGGCACTCCCGGACCATTGAGATTGCCGTATGAAAAGCGTGTCCGGCAAAGACTTTGCCCGGACACTGGAACTTCACGGCTGGAAGCTCAAGCGCGTGCACGGCAGTCACCATATCTACGGACGGGAGGGCACCATAGTCCGCCTTTCCGTGCCCGTCCACGCCGGTCAGCCGCTTAAACGGGGTCTTCTGGCCCATCTTCTGAAACAGGCCGGGTTACGGGAAGAAGATCTCTGAGACGGCACCCGTGCGCGCATGCACCGCCCCCATCCTTTCTGCCTCATTCATTTCTTTCAATTCCCTGCCTCTTTGCCCCTTTGCGGCTTTATGTGACGCTCCGGACACGCAGGCGCGGCCGCAATGATGCTACAATACCCTTTTGAAAAGGACACCATCGTTTCATGGCCGAAAAGACCGGCGAAAAACTCATCGTCAGCAACCGCCGCGCGTTCCACGACTACCACGTGCTGGACCGCGTCGAGGCGGGCATTTCCCTGCAGGGCACCGAGGTGAAGTCGCTGCGCATGAAGGGCGGGATGCAGCTCAAGGACTCCTATGTGGACTTTGAGAAGGGCGAGGCGTTCCTGGTGGACGCCCACATCAACCCCTACGAGATGGGCAACATTTACAATCACGCCCCCGAGCGGCCGCGGCGCCTACTGATGCACAAGCGCGAAATCATGAAGCTGTCTTCACGCGTGGCCGAAAAGGGGCTCACTGTCATCCCGCTTAGCGTGTACTTCAAGAAGGGCCGCGTCAAGGTGGAACTGGGCGTGTGCCAGGGCAAGCACACCTTCGACAAACGCGCCAGCATCAAGGACCGCGAGAGCCGCCGCGAAATGGACCGCGCCGTCAAAGACGTGCGCAGGGCTTAGGAGACTGCCATGTTACGCGCCGTTCCGGGCGCGCGGCCGTTGCTCACCGAAATGGGCATCACCGTGCAGCCCTACGACATTGACCTCGCCGCCCACGTGAACAACGTGGTCTATGTGCGCTGGTTCGAGGATCTGCGCCTCGAACTGCTGCGCAGGCACTGCCCCATGCGCGCGCTGGTCGAGGGCGGCATGGCCGCCGTCGTCGCCGAAACGCACATCCGCTACAGGAAGCCCGTGCGCCCGTTCGACGAGCCCGCCGGCCGCATCTGGTGCGCCGAACTCGGCAAAGTCAGCGGCGTGTTCCACGCCGAGATTGCGGTGGACGGCCAGCGCTGCACCGAGGTGACACAGCGGGTGATGTTCGTGAACATGAGCACCATGAAGGCCATGCGCACCCCGCAGGAACTGCGCGACACCTTCGTGCTGGAAAACCTGCCGACCGAAGAGGAGAACGAAAAATGAGTTTCTTCGAGGGAATCCTGTATGTCTTTGAGCGGACCTGGTTCTATCTCAGCGGCGCTTTCATGTTCTTCTTTGGCTGGCTGTTCTGAGAAAGGCGGGGCGTCCCCGGGGGAACACACGTCACAGCCTTGTCCCAAGGTGGCGGTTTGACGCCACCGTACCGGCGCGTCACTTGAAGCGTTTGTGCGTGAGCAGCACAATCCGCCAGCTTCCGTAGGCGAAGAACGGGGCGGCGTACACGTCGCCGCTGTAGTGAACATGCTGCAGCACGACCCCGACGCCGACAAAGATCGTGCCCCCCAGCAGGAACCATTTCAGCCGGGAATAATTCGCCATCAGGAACAGGAGAAACATCACGGAGGTGTGGCCGCTGAAGAAGAGGTCTTTTGTGACCAGCGTGCCCGTGCCCAGATAGATGGCGATGGGGTCGGCGAGGGGGATGATGGTCGGCAGGGGTGAGAGCGGCACGAGGTAGATCGCGAGGGTGCGAAAAACGATGAGCAGCGCCGAGGCCTGAAACCCCATGAGCAGGCGCACAGGGTCTTCCGCCATGTACCAAAGGCCCGCAACGATGGACGACCACAGAACCACGAAGATCGGCCATGTCAGCCTGATTGGCCCGATCGCACCGAGAATGGGATCGT
The DNA here is from genome assembly GCA_903922535.1 of Candidatus Hydrogenedentota bacterium. The sequence goes on along the minus strand of CAIXUF010001286.1, from coordinate 4,838 downwards.
CGAGCGGCGCGCCGTGCCGGGTCTGCGCATAGTGCATCAGTTCCGTGCAGATCCGCATCGACAGCACGAACAGCAGCACCGTCAGCGCCGCCTCGCAAAGATACCGCGGACTGCGGACGGCCGTGCGCCAGTGATTTCCGATGACGGGCGAAATCTGAACTGCCTCTGGGGACATGCAACCTCCTTCCAGTCTTTTTCACTCGGCACCTTCGGCCGGCACAAATCCACGCAAAACGGGCCGTCATTACAATTTCTTAATCGAACACAACGGTTAACGTTTATTTTCCCCTGATAGACTACAGCCGACGCCCCGAACAATTGGAAGATGCCAATAATGAAAAAATACACTATCGGTGCCACCGCAGACAACATGTTGACGTTCCACGGAAGAAAGAAAGGCCCCAACGTGGGAAAAACAGCAGCGTTCTTGAACGACTCCGCGGAACTCACGTGCACCCTTCTCACGCTGTTTCTGCTGCTTGGGGGGATGTGCGGTGCCTCACAGGTACCCTCCGCCGCGCCGCTGGGCATGGCGTTAATCCCCGCCGGCACCTTTGAAATGGGCGATCACCTGGGTTATGTGGATCCGAAGCACGGCGGTGACGAAACCCCCATCCACAAAGTGCGGCTCGATTCCTTCTTCATGGGCATAAATGATGTCACAACCGAGGCATATTGCGCGTTCCTGGCTTCGATGCTGGCGCAGAGGCAAATCGAGGTGCGCGGCGGCGGGGTCTATTTGGCGGGCGGCGGAGACCTGCTGTGCGAGACGCGCGGCATGTCCCCGCACAGCCGGATCGGCTGGGACGGGAAGACCTTCGCCGTGCTGGACAACAGGGAGAACCATCCGGTCTTCTGCATCCGCTGGTTTGGCGCGGCGGCGTACTGCAACTGGCTGAGCACACAGCAGAGACTGCCGACCTGCTACGACACGGCCACCTGGGACTGTGACTTCAACAAGAGCGGCTATCGCCTGCCCACGGAATCGGAGTGGGAATATGCCGCGCGCGGCGGTTTGCAGGATCCCTACCGCAATTTCCCCTGGGGCGATGAACCGGATGCGCTGAAGGCAAACTGGCCCGAATCGAAGAATCCCTTCCGCGCCGGGCCGGAACCGTGGACAACGCCGGTCGGCTTTTTCAACGGCAGGCTGCACCGCAAGGCCGACCTTAACTGGCCCGGCGCGCAGGAGACCTTTCAAACGGCCGACGGTGCGAACGGCTACGGCCTTTACGACATGGCGGGTAACGTGTGGCAGTTCGTGAACGACTGGTACGGGCGCGATTACTACGCCTACAGCCCGGTGGAGAATCCCGCCGGTCCTGACCGGGGCAGCGTCATGCCCGACGGCAAGCCCTATCACGGCATGCGCGGCGGCAACTGGTACAACGGCGAGCACGGGCACAGCCGCGTGTCGAACCGCAACCCCTCCTACTGGCGTGGTCCGCAGGACCCGGACCATCCCTGGTACCACGTGGGGTTCCGCGTGGTCCTGCCCATTGACGCCGAGAACCGTCCCATGGTCAAACCGACACCGTCGCAGGAATCTGGACGGGATGAACGCCCCCCACGGGACAAGAATCGCCCACCCCGGACAGAAACGGCCGCACCCGTTCACAACGGCTCGTTCGTGCTGCGCAGCCCGGCGGTGGCCGATGACGGGTTGCTTCCAAAAGAGTTCACCGGGGACGGGGACGGCATCAGCCCGCCGCTTGAATGGAGCGGAGTGCCGGAAGGAACCAAGAGTTTCGCAATCATCATGCACCATGTCGCGCCCGACCAGACCAAGTGGTACTGGATTCTCTACAACATCCCGGCGGACGTGCGAAGTCTCCCGAAAAACGCAAAGGGTGTGGGAACGCCGGGCAACAACAGCATCAACGGACGCAACGAATACGCGCCGCCGCACTCCAAGGGGCCGGGGCCGAAGACCTACATCTACACCGTATACGCGCTGTCGGCATTGCCGCAGATCACGGTGCCGCCGGCGCAGGTCAATCGGGACGTGTTGCTGGCCGCCATGAAAGACCGCACCCTCGGCACCGCAGCATTGCCCGTGACCTACTCGCGGCCGGACGGTGCCACTGGCGGGGATGACCGTCGCGGAGAAGGCGGTCAACCGCCGCCGCCGCCCCCGCCGGGCAGTTGGTGGAACTGGTGGAAACGCGAGCCCCCGCCGCCCCCACGAGAGGAACGAGGCGATCACCGCCCGCCGCGTGAAGAGGCGCGTCCGGGAGAGAAACGGCCACCGCGAGATCGTCAGGGCGGCGGTGGTTTCATGGCCGAGAACGGGTTGCTGGCCGGGCCCACTCCCGGACAGACGGTCGGATTGCTTCTGAACACGTCTAAGGCCTGCGACGGCTACACGCTCTTCGCGCCAAAACACCGGACCATGACGTACCTCATCAACAACGGGGGCCAGGCGGTTCACCAGTGGACAAAGAGCCCCTATGAGCCGGGGCAAACGGTCCACCTGCTGGAGAACGGCCATCTCCTGCGCTGTTGTTTCACCCATGCGCGCGGTCTGACCCAGGGCGGCGAGGGCGGCCGGCTTGAGGAATACGACTGGGACGACAATCTTGTCTGGGAGTTCGACTACGCCACGGACCGGCACATGCTCCACCACGACATCGCCGTGCTCCCGAACGGCAACATCCTGGCATTGGCTGTGGAACGAAAGACCATGGAGGAATGCCTTGCCGCCGGTTTCGACCGCGGCATGCTTCGCGACAGCGAGTTGTATCCGGACTATGTCATTGAAATAGCGCCCGAACGGCCCAAGGGCGGGAAGATTGTTTGGGAGTGGCACGTGTGGGACCACCTCATCCAGGACCGCGGCCTCCAGAAATCGAACCATGGTGTGGTGGCCGACCATCCCGAACGCGTGGACGTGAACTGCAACGGCCGTCCTTTGCCCGCGTTCTGGAACCACATGAACTCCATCGCCCACAACGCGAAGCTTGACCAGATCATGCTCAGCGTTCGGGGCTGCGACGAACTCTGGGTGCTGGACCATTCCACAACATCGGCGGAAGCGGCCGGGCATTCCGGTGGCAAAGGGGGCAAGGGCGGCGACCTGCTGTACCGCTGGGGCAATCCCGCCGCCTATGGTCGGGGTAACGAACGTGACCGTCAACTTTTCGAACAGCATGACGCCCGCTGGATTCCAGAGGGGAGTCCGGGTGCGGGCAACATTCTGATTTTCAACAACGGACTGGACCGGGGGTACTCATCCGTCGAAGAGGTCATGCCGCCGGTTGATGCGGAAGGGAAGTACACCCTGTCGGGCAGCGGCGCATACGGTCCTTTGAAGCCAGCCTGGCAATACACGGCCGAGAACAAGACGGATTTCTTCTCTTCGGAGATTTCGGGCGTCCAGCGCCTGCCCAATGGCAACACCCTGATCTGCGCGGGAGTCTTGGGAACGTTCTTTGAAGTCACCCCGCAGGGGGAGACCGTCTGGAAGTATGTTAATCCGGTCGTCCGCGGCGGCATCCTGGCCCTCGGTGAACAGCCGGGGGTGGACGACCGGGGACACTACCTGAACGCCGTGTTCAAGGTGCGCCAGTATCCGGCGGACTATCCGGGATTTGCAGGCAAAATCCTGGTTCCTGTCGGACCGATTGAATTGCCCGCATCCATGAAAGGCAAGACGGGCCTGGATGGGGTAAACACAAAACCTGAGCGTGGCCCCCGCGGACCAGGAAAGGGACAGGAAAGAGACCCCGAAGGGCAGGGAATCCTCAGGTCGCTCGGATACCTGTAGTTGAGACGCAAAGGGCGGGCAAGGCAATGGGAAACCCGCCATCAAACCTTCACCCTGGGAACAGGACCATTATTGCGATGGCCATGCTTCCGCATGCCGGGCAGACACGGCGTCTCACAAGAGCTTCTGACTCCAACACAAAGCAAGTCTCCTTCGGGCAAGAGCAAGCCTCCTCCAGGCAAAAGTAAGCCTTCTCCGGGCAAAAGTAAGCTTCCTCCAGGTAAAAGTAAGCTTCCTCCAGGCAAAAGTAAGCCTCCTCCAGGCAAGAGTAAGCCTCCTCCGGGCAAAAGTAAGCCTTCTCCAGGCAAAAGTAAGCCTTCTCCAGGCAAGAGTAAGCCTCCTCCGGGCAAAAGTAAGCCTTCTCCAGGCAAGAGTAAGCCTTCTCCAGGCAAAAGTAAGCCTCCTACGGGCAAAAGTAAGCCTCCTCCAGGCAAGAGTAACGATGATTCTAGCCAAGAAAGGCCGCATAAGGCATTGACAATCAATGAGATATGCGGAAATATGCCATTTTGGAGTGCTGCGGCCATGCCTGCGGGATCGGACAACGCAGACTCCGCATCTTGCCGCGCACTTCGTGGACCCGGACAACGCTTAAAGAAAGCGGCTGGAATCCGCACCCGCTTTGGCGAAAGTGGCGACATGACCGCATGCGCGGCAAAGAAGAACGCATTGCACCGGCATGCGGCGCTTCGTTAGACTAGCCGACAGGGAATCCCGCGAAGCTGCGCTGGGGGATCATTGCTGGACTCAGGAGTGCTTGCGCCGTGCCGACATTGGACTGGATTGGGAAGAAGGCCGTGTTGAACCACCACCGCGAGGTGCCCTTCCGCCTGCTCAAGACGGACCCGGCCCTGTCCGTCGGCGACCCCGACTGCGGCAACCTGCTCGTCCAGGGCGACAACCTCACCGCGCTCAAGGCACTCCTGCCCTACTACGCCGGACAGGTCAAGTGCATCTACATCGACCCGCCCTACAACACTGGCAACGAGAACTGGAGTTACAACGACGCGGTCAACAGCGTGGAGATGCGCGACTGGCTCGGCAAAGTGGTTGGGCACGAGGCCGAGGACCT
>CAIXUF010001285.1 GCA_903922535.1 Candidatus Hydrogenedentota bacterium | reverse complement strand
GGCCCGCTGGGGCACGGGTTCCTGAGCGGGGCGCGGGGCTAGCGAATACGCGATTGCGACTCGGTTTCCCACATGTCACAGTTGGCGCCCAGGGCATGCTTCAGAGGGAAGGTGATTTCATCAAGCTGGGCCACCGCCGCCGGACCTATGTCAAGCTCGGCGGCCTGAAGATTGGCCCGGAACTGGGACGGGTTGCGCGCCCCGAGTATGACGGACGAAACACCGGGCTGCGCGGTGAGCCATGCGAGCGCGAGAACGGCGGGGGCAAGCCCCACGGCGTCCGCAAAATCACCCAGTTCGGCCAGCGTTGCCATCAACAACTCCTCATGGCCCTCTTCCCCGTGGCGGACCCCCTGACGCGTGCCGGAAAAATGCCGCGTTCTGCGCCGCATCACGGGGATGTCTTCCACGCAGCCGTAGCGTCCGGCAAGGATCCCCTGCATGAGCGGCATGTAGGCCAGAACGCCCAGTTCATAGATGCGGCTGGCGGGGATGGTTTCGTATTCGGCGGCGCGGAAAAGGGCGTTGTATCCGACCTGGTTTGAAACGGCATCGCCGATATCATGCCAATCGCAAAGATCTTCGGGCCCGAAATTGGAGAGTCCGATGGCGCGAATCTTTCCCTCGTCCCGAAGCCGGACCAGTTCATCGTAGACGTGGATGAAAGGCGCAGAACGGGGGGGCCAGTGAACTTGGTAAAGGTCAATCCATTCCGTGTTCAGGCGCCTGAGGCTGTTCTCCAGCGACTTTCTCAGCAGTTGTGGCGAACAGTTCTCGGGGGACACCTTGGAGGCCACCAGCACATCGGCCCTGCGCTTGCCCAGGCACTGTCCAAGCAGACGTTCCGACTCGCCACTGCCGTACATTTCCGCCGTGTCGAAAAGGTTGATCCCCGCGTCTAGTGCCTCCTTCACCGTGCGATCGGCGTCCGCGTCGGCCGATTCTCCCCAGAACGCCGGGTCGCCCATCTGCCATGCGCCAAAGGATAGTACCGACACGGAAAAGCCGCTCAGTCCCAAGAAACGGTAGCGCATCGGAAAGAATCTCCAGGCAGTTTTATTTTCTCAGGGAATACTACTAAATCTGCGGGCGCGGCGCAATGTGCGGTCAGCAATCAGGCTGGGGATATGCATACGTCGCATTCGGCCGATGCACCGCAGACTGCCTCAGTCACCGTGATTCCATTCGCGTCATAGCCTTTGTTGGGGGAACATTCCTCTTTCCCTGTTCTCGGTGCCAAAACGCTGTTTCGCCAATCCGAATCTGTTGGCGCGTTTGTACCGGCGGCTATGGCGCATTGTTTGCCCTTATTCTAGGAAGTGTCCCCGGTTTCATCGTTCTGGTCCGTCATGGTGGCGATGTGCCCCGCCGTGTCATAGGTGTAGATCAGCGTCTTCGTGGCAGGACAATCCTTCTTCGTGGAGAGCCCATTTGCACGCGCGCATTATTCACACCTATTCTGGGACGCGTCCCCGGTGTTCCTTTGAAGAAATACAACACCTAAGTTCACCAGGTCATCGTCTCCCATACGTGGCAAGCTGTCAAGCCTAAACGATAAGTCTGTCTGTTCGTATCCTTCCAAGGAAAGGAGAACCTTAAAATCAACTTTGGGGCTCTCGGATGATTCTACGGAAGTCTCACTCTGCTCACAGCCCCATTTCGTTTCGTAAGTGGCGCTTAGCTTCCCATTCCGATCGCTACATTGGGAAAGAACCACATTGCGGGCATGACCAACTAACATTTCGCTTTCCAGTGCGACTCTTACACCCTTCAATGGTACCCCAGTTTCAATATCGCGCACGTCACCACGTATTGCTAGGCGCGTCACCCAATCCATTCGATAGAAGTGATAGACAGTCACACAACCCGTTGGTCGAGGACTTTGGTGGCGTTGCTCCATCTTCGAATTGGAATCTATGTAATACGGGGTACAACAACCCGTTAATGCCACAAACAACATGCCAAGCACCAATCCATGACAAAAGTGTCGCAGCAGATCTGTTTTCCGCAGAAATCTCCACGCTTTCATATGCCATCTCCATATGGCGGGGTCCTGTCGCTACCATCTTGGCCGTTATACCCACAGGAATGCACCCATTCATGGATGACCGTGTCCTGGGCGCCGCCCCGCCCTTGAGGATTGTCCACACAAATGTTGGCGGTGCGGCTCATGATAGTAATGCGGTGGCCGCCGCCGCCAGGGAATTGCCATATCCAACCGTCAGTGTACCCTGCAGGTCCCGGCTTTCCTCCTTTTCCGCCGCATTTACCGTCGCATCCTCTCAGACAATTCACGGTTCCGTATTTGCACCGTCTTTCCAGACAGGCCTTCAGGTCGGGCGTTACCCACGCATCCAGATTGTCACAGGCTTGCTGTGTCATACCGGAGATGTCGTTTCCGTTGCAGTCTCCCGTGACAGTGAAAAGTCCCCAAACATCATTCTTTCTCACGGGACTATCTTTGGCATACCCATACATATTCGGCGCATCCACCATCCCAGAGGGTCGCGGGTGGTCCATCTTGCCCATCCTGCGGCGTATTCGCGGTAGGGGGCGTGGTAGCACAGGGTGTAGGGGTCCTGGACGTGCAGGGCGTAGTCGATCGGCGCGAGGGTGGTGGCGGCGACCTGTTCCCCGTAAGGGGCGAAATCATCCTTGCCGATGAGGTTCTTGTTCCACCAGCGCCAGACCCGCGTGGAGCCCAATTGGTCATGGTACGCAT
>CAIXUF010001284.1 GCA_903922535.1 Candidatus Hydrogenedentota bacterium | reverse complement strand
CAGGACGTGGCCCGGGTGGAAGACAAAACGTTCATCTGCTGTCCCGACCAGAAAGATGCCGGCGCGACCAACAACTGGAAGGCACCCGAGGAGGCCTACGCCGAGGCGGCGGGTTTCTTCCGCGCCTCGATGCGCGGCCGCACGATGTACGTGGTGCCGTTCTCCATGGGCCCCATCGGATCTAGCTTCAGCAAGATTGGCATTGAGCTGACCGACAGCATCTACGTGGTGCTCAACATGGAAATCATGTGCCACGTGGGACAGGGTGTGCTCGACGCGCTGGGACAGGGCAATGATTTCACCCGCTGCCTGCACAGCAAGGCCACCCTGGACCCCGACAAGCGGCGCATTCTGCATTTCCCGCAGGACAACACAGTCTGGTCGGTAAACTCCGCCTACGGCGGCAACGTGCTGCTGGGCAAGAAATGCCTGGCGCTGCGCATTGCAAGCTGGATGGGGCGGAATGAGGGGTGGCTTGCCGAGCACATGCTCATCCTTGGCATTGAATCGCCCGACGGGAGCACTGAATACGTCGCGGCGGCGTTCCCCAGCGCCTGCGGCAAGACCAATCTCGCCATGCTTGTCCCGCCCGAGGGGCTGCGCAACAAGGGATACCGGATCTGGACCGTGGGCGATGACATCGCCTGGATTCGCCCCAACAGTGACGGCAGGCTTTGGGCGATGAACCCCGAGGCGGGCTTCTTCTGCGTCGCGCCGGGCACGAACTCGAAGACCAATCCCAACGGTGTGGAGACCTTCAAGAAGAACACCATCTTCACCAACGTGGTGCTGGGCAGGGACGGCACGGTGTGGTGGGAGGACAGCGACAGCGAACCGCCCGCGGACGCGCTGGACTGGCGGGGGCGTCCCTGGAAGCCCGGCATGACGGACGAAAACGGCAAACCCGTCGTCGGCGCGCATCCCAACAGCCGGTTCACCGCGTCCTTCAGCCAGTGCCCCACCTCCCTCTCCAGTCTGGATCACCACCACGGTGTGCCCCTTTCGGCCATCCTCTTCGGCGGTCGCCGCGAACATTTGGCGCCGTTGGTGTATGAGTCCACCTCGTGGAACCATGGCGTGTTTGTCGGCGCGAGCATGGCGTCCGAGCGCACCTCGGCCCAGAACGGCAAGCAGGGCGAGGTGCGCCGCGACCCCTTCGCGATGCTGCCCTTCTGCGGCTACAACATGGCCGACTACTTCAAGCACTGGATCAACATCGGCCGGACCACGCCGAACGCCCCCAAGATCTTCCACGTCAACTGGTTCCGCAGGGACAAGAACGGCAAGTTCCTGTGGCCGGGCTACGGCGAAAACCTTCGCGTGCTCGAATGGATACTCCAGCGCGCGCACGGCGGGGGCAAGTACCAGGAAACGCCCATCGGCAACGTGCCCACGCCCGATGCGCTCGACCTGAACGGACTGGACCTTGCGCCGGGTGTCATGCAAGAGCTGCTGAAGGTGAACGACGTGGATTGGAAGGCCGAGGCCGATGACATCAATGCGTTCTTTGACAGCCTTGGTCCGCGCATGCCCGCGGAACTGCGCAACGAGCTGAGTGCCCTCCGCCACCGGCTGGGGGCGTAGTGGAAGAAGACCGCCGTCGACGCGGTGTTTCTGTACTGTAGTTTGAGAGGACGGGAAGCAACTCCTGCTACTGCCCGATTATTGTGCGCCATGACATGCTTGACTGGCAGTTCTCCGGATGCTACGCTCGATACTGGACCGGCGGACAAACACCCGCCAAACAAGGAGGCTCGGGCACCATGCAGGTCGACACAGGCACCACTCGCAGGGACTTTTTGAGGACGGCTTCGGCGGCGACGGCCGCGCTGGGCTCGTTTGCCATTATCGGCCGGGCGCAGGGGGCGGATGCCGCGCCGTTGCGCGCGGGGCTGATCGGCTGCGGGCGCCGCGGCACGGGCGCGGCGCGCAACTTCATTGACGCGGACCCTGCGGTGAAAATCGTTGCCATGGGCGATCTCTTCCCGGACCAGCTTGAGGCGGCCCGCAAGAAGATGGCCCCGTGGGGCGACGCCGTCGCCGTGACCGACGACACCTGTTTCACCGGTTTCGATGCGGCGGAGAAGGTGCTCAAATGTGACATCGATCTGGTACTGCTCTGCGCGCCGCCGGGATTTCGCCCAACCCATCTGCGCGCCGCCGTTGAGGCGGGAAAACATGTGTTCATGGAGAAACCGGCGGCCACCTGTCCGGCGGGGGTGCGGTCCATCATCGAGTCCGGCGAAATGGCGTTGAAGAAGGGCTTGTCCATTGCGGCGGGCACGCAGCGCCGCCACGCGCCAAACTATCGCGACATGATCCATCGCATCCACGATGGCGCCATCGGCGACATCGTCGCCGGCTCATGCTACTGGGTGGGCGATTTCGGTTACTACCCGGCCGTCATACGCGAGGACGGCTGGACCGATATGGAGGCCCAGATCCGAAACTGGAACTACTTCACCTGGCTGTCGGGCGACCACATCGTCGAGCAGCACGTGCACAACATCGACATCATGAACTGGGCGAT
>CAIXUF010001283.1 GCA_903922535.1 Candidatus Hydrogenedentota bacterium | reverse complement strand
CACCCGCCCCCGCCCCCGCCATTGCCAGCCGCCAGCACCAAACTGTCGGCTGCCGCCGTGAATGATGACTCACCACCATTTCCACCGGTGTCGCCCGCGCCCGCGCTCCCACCGTCTCCGCCGTTTCCGCCGTTACCACCGGCGGTGCCGTCCCCTGCTCCGCCGCCGCCACCACCGGGCCCGAGGGTGATGCTTGCAGTTCCAGCCGCACCACCGGTGCCGGAATTGGCCCCAGCCAGACCAGCTCCGCCCACTTTTCCGGACAATCCAAAACCTGGCGTTCCCGACGTGCCCGCGATGGCATTACCGGGCGCGTTGTGGCCCGCGATACCCCCGGCTCCGGCCGCGCCGCTTATTCCTGCCCCGCCGTTCGTTGGGCCAAAAAACATCGAACCGCCGCCGCCATACCCGCCGCCGCCGCCACTGCCGGAAAGGCCGCCGCCGCCGCCCGCGCCGCCTGCACCGCCCAAGCCACCACTGCCGCCCGAACCTCCCGTGCCGCCGCCGAGCATGCCCGCAGGTACAGCGATGTCCGCGTCCCAGTACATATCACCGGACGCAGCAATGGATAACGGGCGCGTGCCGGTCACCTCCACTGTTACCCCGGGCGCGACACTGGCCTGCCTTAACCGGAACACGCACACCCCACCCTCATCGGTGCCCGAAGCGATGATTGCCCCGTTCAGGCTTATGGTCATCGCGGAGGTGTTGATGGCGAGCGTTCCGGAACTGGCCGCAAGGTCCACGAAGGCCCCGGAGGCGTCGTATATGGCCCCAATGTTGAACTGCGCGTCATGCACAGTGAATGTTTCCCCGCAAGTTTCAGTATTGCCGAATGAGTCTGTCACCGTCAACGTGATGGCATGACTGCCCACGCCAACGACCGTGTCCGCCGATGGCGACTGTGTCACCGTCACAGTATTGGAGCAGCTGTCCGATGCCTGCAGCACCGCCACAAAATCGGGCACTTGCGCGGTGCCATTTCCGTCGGCCGGAACAACCCTGTCTGCGGGGCAGAGGGATATGACCGGCGGAGTCGTGTCGGTCACGGTGACAACCCGCGTGGCTTCTGCGGCATTGCCGTTCCCATCGTTCACGCTGTAATGCACCGTGTAGACGCCGGGCGCGCCCGGGTCGACGGGATTGTTGACGATCATGGTTTCCGTCAGGTTGCCAGCGCACGCGTCCGTTGCCGTCGCGCCCGCGTCCGAGTAAGCTGTTCCGCATTCCACCGTGGCTGCGGCAGAACCGTTGAGCGTGAGGACCGGCGGGGTCGCGTCCACGACAACCACTGTGCGCGTCACCTCGGCGGCATGGTTGCCGTTGCCGTCGCCGACATTGTAAGTGATGGTATACGTGCCCAGCACGGCGGTGTCCACCGGGTTCAATGTGACAACGCTGGCCGTAAGAGTTCCCGCGCAGGCATCCGCCGCTGTCACCCCGGCGTCACTGTAAGCAGTTCCGCACCGTGCCGTAAGCGTGGCCAAACCGTTCAGCGTGATGACCGGCGGGGTCATGTCCGCCGCAACAACCACCGTGCGCGTCATCTCGGAGGCATGGTTGCCGTTGCTGTCACTCACGTTGTATCGCACGGTGTACGTGCCGGGTGCCAGGGTGTTCACCGGGTTCGTGACCACAATGGAGGCCGTAAGGTCGCCTGTACAGGCGTCGACCGCCACCGCACCCGCGTCGGTGTAAGTTGCTCCGCACCGCACCGTGACTGAAGCCGGTCCATTGAGGGTGATGACGGACCGGGCCGTGGCCGTGACGGTCACCGTCCGCGTGACCTCGGCTGCGCTGTTGTTAGACGGATCCTTCAGGTTGTAGCGCACTGTGTAGACGCCGGCAACGTTCGTGTTTACGGGGTTGGTGACAGCAATACTTCCGGTCAGGTCACCCGCACAAGCGTCGGTGGCCGTCGCGCCCGCGTCCGTGTAAGTATCCCCGCATCCAAGGCTGACCGTGGCCGGGCCCGTAAGAACGATGACGGGCGCGCCCAAATCCACCACGTTGACCGTGCGGGTAACTTCGACGGCGTCATTGCCGCTGTCGTCATTTACGTTGTAGCGCACAACATAAGCTCCGGGCACGGTCGTGTTCACGGGGTTGGTGACGACAATGGCGCTGGTCCGGTCACCCGTGCAATTGTCGGCAGCCGTCGCACCCGCATCCGTGTATACGGCGTCGCACTGCACGGTTGTCGGATTGGTTCCGAGCCGCGTAATGACCGGCGGGGTCATGTCCGTGGGCGGCACACTGCCGCGCCATAGGTCACCGAGAAGGGGCGTAAGAGCACCGCAACCATACCCAGCGCCGCCAAAGAGCCAAAAATTACCCGAATGATCGGACCACGAAACCGAATACTGGCGCGCTCCGGGCTTGTCAGCCGCCGCCGGCACCCCGAGTGTTCCATAACTGCCGAGTTGGTTAACCGTCCGGGCGCCTTTTATCCAAGTCCAGATGCCCGTGGACGGATCGTATTCCCAAAGGTCGTTGAGATATCCGCTGGTCGTCCCGCCATCGCAGCCCATTCCGCCAAAGAGCCACAATTTGCCCGAAGGACTTGTTCCTGACACTGCGGTTATGCGCGCGCCCGGGGTGTTGGACGCCGCCGGCGTTCCGAGCGTGCCGTAGGTCCCGAACTGGCTGTCCGTATTGGCACCCTTCATCCAGGTCCAGTTGCCCGTGACAGGGTCGTATTTCCATAGGTCGTTAAAGTAGCCGGAAAGGTTTGAAGGCAAGTAGCCCAACCCACCGAAGAGCCACAATTTGCCCGACGCGTCTGTCCACGAGACCGCCTCAAAGCGCGTACCGGGCGTGTTGGCCGCCGCAGGCGTGCCGAGTGTCCCGTAGACCCCGGGGTGGTTTACCGTCGATGCGCCCTTCATCCAGGTCCAATTGCCTGTGGCGGGGTCATATTTCCACAAATCGTTGAGGCGGCCCGTTGTGCCGGCGTCATAGCCGTTACCGCCAAAGAGCCACAGCGCTCCCGAAAGGTCGATCCATGAGACCGCGTACCGCCGCCCGCCGGGGGCGTTGGTCGCCGCAGGAGTGCCGAGCGTGCCGTAAACTCCGACCTGGTCGGCCGTCGAGGAACCTTTCATCCAAGTCCAATTACCCGTGGTGGGAACATATTTCCACAGGTCGTTCAGAAATCCGAAGTTTGAAGCGGCCCCGCTGCCATAGCCGCCAAAGAGCCACAAATTGCCGGCGCCGTCGGTCCACGACACCGCGCCCTCGCGCGAACCGGGCGCGTTGGCCGTTCCAGGCGTACGGAGTGTGCCGTAGGTGCCGTATT
>CAIXUF010001282.1 GCA_903922535.1 Candidatus Hydrogenedentota bacterium | reverse complement strand
TGACGCACAAGGCACTGAACGCGGGCCTGACCCTGTTTGTACTGTTCCCCACGTTGGTGTTTTCCCTAACGGCCAGCGCGCAGGCACCCTATGAGCCGTCACCGGTGCTAAAGGCCGGCGATGTCGTCACCGGAATCCCGCTCAAGACCAATGAGTATGACATAGCCACCAACGTTACGGTCAGCTACGGACTGAACGAGTTCTCTCTGAGCACGGTCTACGGTCCCTGCGTGGTGCGGGGAAACGACATGCTTCGCGAGCGCGTTAACGAAGTCCGGGCCATCTCCATCTTGAAACACATCCAAGGCACTGAAGCCTACACGACGGGCCTGGAGAATGCCGGCAAGGGCATGTACAAGAACATGAAGGCGCTGGTAACGCAGCCGCTGGAAACACTCTCTGGCATACCCGTCGGCGTGGGCCGTTTTTTCACCAACTCTTACCGTGCCATCAAGGACCCCAAGAAGAGCCGCTACGAGGACAGCACCCTCGAGCAGATTGTCGGCTACAGCAAGGCAAAACGCGATCTGGCCTTCCAGGTCGGCGTTGATCCCTATTCTTCCAATGAGTACCTGCAGGAAGTGCTCGGCGATGTCGCATGGGCCCAATATGCAGGCGGCATGACCGTGGGGGTCGTGACGGCCATCATCCCGGCCGGCATCGGCGTCGCCATCAGCCTGACCAACACCTCCGTCGAAGTGAGCCGGCTCATTCAGAGGGAGTCCCCGGAAAACCTGCGCACCATCAACGGGGACAAACTCAAAGGGCTCGGGGCCTCCAAGAAACAGATGGATGCCTTTTTGGGCAACGCCTGGTATTCGCCCACGCGCCAGACGGTTCTCACCGATGCGCTCGACGGCATGCGCGACGTGAAGAGCATAGCCCTGTTTCTCAATTGGGCCGCCGACGCAATGTCGGAGGATCAGGCCTATTTCGTGCAGAACAGCGCCGTACTCATGCGCCTTTACCATGCCAACCAGAAACCCCTAAAGGAACTCTACATTGCCGGTGCGCTGCCCGTCGCCGAAACCCGGGAAGGTGCCCTCCTTATGGCTCTGGCCGCGGATTATCTGCACTGGTCGGAACGCACCGCCCTGACCACGCAGGCCGTCCGCGAGGACGTGCCTGCAAGGCTACGGGACGCAAAGATGACCCTGCTCCTCTCCGGCAGTGCGTCGCCCGCGCTCCGGCAGGGACTCAAACCCCTGAACTGCGAAGTCGTCGAGAACGGCATGGCCTTTGCCGCCAAGCGATAGCGAGATCTCTCGCTCCAAAACCGGCCACGCAGCGGGGGAGAGGCTATGCCCCGTCCTTTTCATCCCCCTTCAGCAAATCCTTCAATCCCTCGAACGCCTCAAAGACGAGTGAATTGTCCAAACCGCGGTGCGACTCGGTCCCCTCGTAATCTCGCCGCTGTTCCAGTGTTCCGTGCTCATTTTCATGGCACTGCACGCACAGCAGCTCCCAGTTGCTGCCGTCGCGGGGGTTGTTCATGTGGTCGCCGTCTTTGTGGTGTACCGTCAATTCGGCCAGCGCCTTCCCGGTGAAGGCCTTGCCGCAGCGGCCGCAAACGTGCGGAAACAGCTTCATGGCCTGCTCCCGGTAGGTGTTCGCCTTTTCCGCCTTTTCCTTGCGCATGCTCTCCATCAGCTTCGCCATGCGCTCGCGGTCCGGTTCCTTTTTGCTTAATCTCACTGCAAATGCTCCTGTTGTCCGCGCACCGGGCGCTTCCTGCGTGTGTATTCATTGTCCACTGTCAACTATCCGCTGTCAACTGCCCATGGCGCTTGATCCGAGACCCGTGTTCCAACAATACTGCCTGCACAACCACCATAGGGAATCATTGCCATGAGAACCTGGATCATTCCAAGCCTCGCCCTTCTCCTTGCCGCCGCCGGTGCCCTGTCAGCCCCCGAAAAGGAAGGCGGATTCGCGACTGTCGTGGCACCCGTCGGCCCCAACAACCCCCGCAACAGTGAGGCCGCCATCGTTCCCCTGAAAGACGGCACACTCCTGCTCGGCTGGACCGAGTTCTATGCCAACAACGGTGCAGACCACGGTCCCGCCCGCATTTCGGGCCTGCTTTCGAAGGATGGCGGCCGCACATGGAATGGGAAATACACGCTGGTCGAAAATGACGGCGGCTGCAACGTGATGGAGGTCAATTTCCTTCGCCTCAAAGACAGCCGCATTGCCCTGTTCTATTGCCAGAAGAACAGTGAGGAAAAGGACTGCCGCGTCATGATGCGCGTCAGCGCCGACGAGGGAAAGACCTTCACAAGTCCAAAACAGCTCAGCCCGGCGGACAAATACACCGGACTAACCAACGGGCGCTCGCTGCGGTTGAAGACCGGCCGCATCCTTCTGGAAGCTTGGGAGAATGGCGACAGCTATTGCTGCATTTCGGATGACGACGGCGAAACGTGGCACGACTCGAAGCGCGTGAAACCCGCCAAGGGCGAGTGCTGGGAACCCGCGGCCGTCGAACTCAAGGACGGCCGTGTGATGATGCTCCTGCGCACAGGAATCGGCGGACAATACAAAACCATTTCCAGTGATGGGGGAGAGACCTGGAGTGATCCTGTTCCCACGCCACTGGAAGGCACCGCCGCCCCCGTCTCCATAACGCGCATACCGTCCAGCGGCGAACTGTTGGCCGTCTGGAACCATAATCCCGGCGGGAAGCAGCGCAACCCGTTCACAGCGGCCATTTCCAAAGATGAGGGCGAAACCTGGACCAATTTCAAGAATATCCAGGATAAACCCGACGATGCATGGGCTTATCCCGCCGTCACCTGGGTGGAGAACCGCGCACTTTTGACGTATTTCAACTACACCGGCGGCCTGTCCCTGTGGCTGGAATCCATCCCGGCGGAATGGTTTCTCAAGTAGTTCTCCAAGGGATCATTCCGGAAACAGCACCGTGGACGGAGCATAGGCGGTCAACGGGAGCGTGAGTTCCCTTCCGTGGACGTGGACAGAACCTTCCAGCGCCTGTCCGCGCAGATCAACATAGCGCGCACCTTCGGTCTGTAACCCGTCCGGCAGCGTCACAGTACAGTCGCCCGCAACACCGGCCTGTTCCCACAGGCGCACTATGCGGCCTTTGCCGTCCGGGTTGCTGCCAAAAGCAGTGACCAGCACTCCCGGGCGCGACACCGACAGTCCTGCTTTGCTTGGCGGCAGTGTGCCCGCATCGCCGTCCGCCATGCCGACCCAGCAGGGCATGCGCGTATCCCATCCGGGAGTGATCAGCGCCGCGGTGTCATCGGCCTTGTCTGCGGCCCACAACCGCACGTTGGACGAGAAAGTGCCTTCCACCCACAGGGGGAAATTCGTGGACCACTGGTTGTTGAACGCATTCACAAAGACGTCCGCCTTGTCCGGCACATAATCGAGCGAGTATTGCCAGAGTCCCGGTTTTCCCAGGCTCACGAGCGGTGAATCCATTGGGCATATCCCCACGGTGCCGCCGTTGCTTCCCGTGACGGTCATGGCTGAATTCAGACAGAGCACATGCCGGTTGCTGCCCGGAATGATGTCCTTCGCCGGATCAATAATCGACCCCGTCCGGCCCAGCCGGAAGGCGGGGGATTCGACGTTCAGCGGCAGGCAAATCCAGCCCGCTTCCGGCCAAGGATCACCGGTCTTGTTCTCGAAGGTCCAGCCCAGTTCCAGGAAGGGAAGGTTTCGATAAAGACGCACGGTTAGTTTCAACGTATCTTTCAGGATTCCCGCAGGCGCAGAGGAAAGTGTCGCGGAGGCCATGACTGCGTTGGCCGCATAGATCACGGAACAGTCCTTGGCAGAGGCCGACTGATAGTCACCTTCAGGGAGGTTTACCTTGCCGAAATCGTCCCAAGCCCACTTCATATCGGGACGAATGCTGTACTTCTCGACGAACTCCCTGGTTTGTTTCCTGTCGAAGCGTTCGTAGAGGTACTGGCCAAGCAGCATGGGGGAGGACTGGTTTACCAGTTCCCGGCCGGTGCGCCTGTCCACCACGGAGCGAATTCCGCCGCGCGCCGGATCGAGGGTTACTCTGAGAAAGGCGTTCTCGATGGCATCCTTCTCCTTGTCGACCGCACAGTCTCCTGTGTCCGTCTTGGCTTCCACGAGGGCATAGGTCTTATAGCCCATGGGGGGCAACGTGTGCGCCACAAAGCGGTGCTTGATACCGTCGTGCGCGATTGGCTCGACACGGTCTGAACCTGTTTCCTGCACGGCGGAGGCGGTAACATCCGGCATGGCCCACATAACAAGGGCGTCGCGGGTCCAAGGGAGGGGGTTGTATACAACGATGCGCGGACCGGAGACGGATACGGCCTTGGCCAATGCCGTCATGTGTTCCTGCACGGCGGGCGAGATCGATTCCGGCACATTGCGGCTGTACGCACGATGGTCCTCGAAAGACGCCTCGAACTCTTTGTATGTGCCGTCCGCGCGGGCTTTCTTCCATTCATCGCCGTATCGGAAGGGACCGGGCTTCGTTCCGTTTGAGCCCCAGGTATGCTCCCCGTAGAGCAGGCTGTTCTCATAGGCGCGGGCCACTGCGTCATCCACGGGAGCAGGTGTCACGCCCCAGCACCGCATCAGCGTGTCCAACCGCTCCAGCGCCCCGATCTGCGGCCGCCAGTGGCGGGCCAGCGCGGTTTCGAAAGGCATGGATTCGAGGCCGTGAATCCAGGTGTCCGGCATGTCGCCCCGCACCACGGGGAGGTCGGGATGCTCGGCCAGAATCGCGTCGGCAAAATCGGAAAGCCTGCCAAAGTGCACTTTCACGCCGGGCAGCTTTTCGGCCGCGTCCTGCTGAAGTTGTTTTGCCTCGTCAAGTGTGGGCGGACCCTGGTTGTCGCCGGTCATCAGCATTGCCAGCCACGTCTTGTGGGGCCAGTTCTCCGGCGGGATCAACCCGGTGCCGTAGTTTCCCGCAGAATAGAAGGTGAGCAGACGGGATCCGTCCGGGCCTTCCCACCAGAACAGCATTGGCACCTTCGGGCTCGATGACGCCCCGTTGCAGCCTATGTGCAGGAACTTGACACCGGCATGTGTCAGGAGGGTGGGCAGCGTCCATGTATGGCTGGGCACATCGGTCATCTTGGCATCCGTGGGAAGGGGTTGACCGAGTTGCCGAGACAGATTCGATGCGTAACCCAACCCGCGCACCAGGTCTTCCATGTCCAGAGATTCGGTGTGCATGGTGAACGGCAGCGCGTGCCACACAACCCGCCCCGACCGCATCGCGGCCAGAATCCGTTCCCGCCGCTCCGCAGTTTGCTCCGGTCCCACGATCTGCGTCAGCGGCCACCCCGGCAGCGTCCATGCGAATTGAAACGCCTTGGGCAGGGGGGACGTTTCATCCATCACCTCCAGCGCGCCGTCCATCATCTTTGTGCGATACCGGTTCAGCACAGTCGCCACACGCGCCGTGTATCCGATATCGAAATGGGTTTTGGAGACGATGATAACCTCGTTGACGGAGGCAGCCTGCGCCAGTCCCGCCGCGAGCGGCATGCAAAGCACAAGAACCGCCCTTAACCAACCGAACCGAACCATTTCTGTATTCATGCTTGCCTTCTCTCTTGTTGTCAGCGCAATTCCATGGTCAAGCTCTTCTTTGTGTCTTTACCCACC
>CAIXUF010001281.1 GCA_903922535.1 Candidatus Hydrogenedentota bacterium | reverse complement strand
GTTCGAGATACTTGGGCGTGTTGAACTCGCTGGCCCGGATACCAACCTCCGCGGTCTGGCTGCCCCGCTGGCCTATGCCAACCAGATCCGGATAGTCGGTAAAAGAAGACTCAAAGCACCGGAAAAGCTGCATGAACCCCGGCCAACTGTCGCCCACCAGAAGCATGCGCGGAACATCTGTTGTTCCCGCTCCCGCAGACACGCACAGCAAACCGCAAACCAGCATCGTGACAGCCGCCAAGACCTTCCTCGTCATTTCGGAACCTCCCTCAAGTCAGACAAGTTGCTTTGAAAACCGGAAGACTGCAAAGATTATACGTCATTTCCCGGGCGAATGGCACATGCGAATTGTGGAAAAAAATGGCGGAAGGGAGGCCGCTGCCACAGACCTGACCATCGCCGCAAACCGCCAAAGGCAGCCCCGCCATAACGCCCAAAACATAACGCCTAAAATCTTAGTTGACAAACGGCGCCAGTTGCGCTATGATTTGACTAAGAGGTTAGTCAATGATGAAAGGAAACGCCATGAAATCGAAGCCGGGTGCATACAAACTCACCGAACTGGAGAGTGTCATCATGGAGGCCGTGTGGGTGCTGGAGCAGGCCACCGTGCGGGACGTGCAGGAGCATCTGAAGGTGTCGCGGCCCATGGCCCGAAACACGGTGCTGACGATGATGGGCATTCTCCGCGACAAGGGCTTTCTCACGAGCAAGCGCGACGGACGGACGGACGTTTACCTGCCTGCCGTTTCGCGCGAACAGGTGAGCCGCCATTCTTTGGATGATGTCCTGAGCCGCTTTTTTGGCGGATCGGCGTGCGCGCTGGTCAGTCAACTGCTCGAATCGGAGGAGCTTGATCCCGAAGAGATAAGGTCCATTCGCACCGAACTAAACCGCCGTCTCAAAGGCTGAGAAGGCAACCGGAGGACTGTGTCATTATGCAAACCATAGCATGGTGTATCTTGCCGTTCATCATGATGGCGGCCGTTATGTGGACAATGTTCGTCGTTGGCGTCACGCGGGCGGCGGAACAGATGGCCGCCGCGTCCACCCGTCAGGCGCAGGCGTTGGAGACCATTGCCAAACACTGCGAAACCCTCTGCCAAAAGGGCGGCGACCTGGCAGACACGCCCAAGTAGCCGCCACCGCATCCAGGGGAAATCAAAGCCATCCGCAAGGAATTGAACCGGCGGCCCGCGGAAGGAAAACGGGCTGGGAGAAACGTGATGGATGCCACAGTGACCTTGTTGAATGAATCGGGACGATGGCTTGTGGCTCAGTTTGGGCGCATGAGCGTGGAGTTGGCCATTCTGGCGGGGATAGTGCTTGTCACCTTGCACGTCCTGCGCGTCAAGTCCCCCGCCTTGCGGCACCTCTTCTGGGGACTGCTGCTCGCCAAGCCCGTGATCACGTTTCTTGTGGCCTCGCCGCTGTCGCTGTATGCGGTTCTTTGGCCGTCGGCGCCGCAGGTCTTCTATACGCCGGTGCCGATGATGGTGCAGGCCCAGGCACCGACCATGCCGCTTCCCGCCGCCCCCCTGCCGCAGGCCGCGCTGTCCGCACCGGCACCCCCGCCAGAGATGCCGCCCTTGTGGCGTCAGATAGACCGGTACGGGCTGGCCTCGACCGTTTGGATGCTGGTTGCGCTGACGTTGGGTTTGCGCCTGCTGCTGGGCTGCACCTATGTCACTTTCCTGCAAAGTACGGCCCTGCAGCGGCGGGAGGGCGTTCTGGCGGATCTGGTGGCCGAAGCGGCCGCCACGCTGCGTGTGCGGCGGCGTGTGGTCATTGCCACGACCACCGTGTGCCACGGGCCTGTGCTGGCGGGCATCTTTCGCCCGGTCATCCTGCTGCCGGAGACCATGGCCACGGCGCTCACCCAAGCCCAGCTCAAACTGGTCATCACGCACGAACTGGCCCATGCGAAACGCTGGGACAATCTGGTCCTGATCGTCCAGCGGCTTGCCGAGACGCTGTTCTTCTTTCATCCCGTGGTGTGGCTGTGCGGCTGGATGATGCGCCGCGAGGCAGAGGCCGCCTGCGATGACATCGTTGTGTCGGCCTACGGCGACACGGACGGCGCGGGCGCGGCGGCCTACGCCGACAGCCTGACCCGCGTGGCCGAAATGAAGTGCGGCATCACGCGCCGACTGCTGGTCAGCACCTTTGCCGCGGCCCAATCCAATTTCACGCGGCGCATCCACCGCATTCTGCGCGAACGCCGCACACGCATGACGCTGTCGCTGGGTCTCGCCACGGTTGCGGTGCTCATTGCCATCGGCGTGTTGGGACTGCCCACGGCATCCTCATCTTCCGACTCTTCGCCGGCCGCCGCGCCTGAGAAGTCGGCGGCGGAAATGCTGACGCTTGACGTGCGGATCACGGATGAAGCGGGCGCTCCCGTGGAAGGCGCCTTGGTGAGACCCTATGCCCTGCGGGCGCGTGTCGAACCCGGCTCGCATTATGGCTGGCGCGAGGATGTCTATGGTCCGCAGGAGGAAAGAACCACCGACGGGAAGGGAATTGCACAGGTACGGTACCCGAAGTACGTCCAGGAACGCCTTGAAACGGGTCAGGTCTCTGTCAAGGCGTCCCACCCGCTGTTCGTGCCCAAGCAGCAGGATCTGCCGGTGGAGGAAGCGTCCCCGACAGTCGCGCTGGTTCACGGAACTGCGGTGCGCGTGTCCGGATACGTGGGCGGCAAGGACAATATTGTGTGGCCCGTGTACGCGATGGGGAGCAGCTCCGCGGGATTTCAGGAGGAGAAGTGGCAGGCGTCCGGGAAGTCCCTTGAGAACCATCGGCTCTTGCCGGGGCGACATCATCTGTGGCTGATATACCGGTCCCCGGAGGGCGCGCTCCTGTTCAGTGATACCGTCCACTTTGACACCACACCGGAATCCACAGCGGAATTGGCCGTGGAACTCCACCCCGGTGTGCGCGTGGAAGGGCAGCTTGACGGCACACTGCCCCGTCCCATCAGAAACGGCAAAGCCGAAATCCAGGTGGCGTCGGTGCAGCAGGACAGGGGCAACGGCGGTCCCGTGGAGTTCGTGTGCTGGCGGGCGTTGACAAACATCGCCGAGGATGGCCGTTTTTCATTCGACGCCCTTCCGAAAGGGTACGCGGAAATTGCGGCATGGTGCGAAGGCGGCATTGTCGCGTACGCCTCCGGCAAGGGACCTGCGTCGCTGGTTCATCCCCTTCCCGTTGACTTGACGGGCACACCCTCGGAGGTGGTGATCCCCATGACGGCCGCCGCGTCGGCTACGGTCAAAGCGGAAGATCCCCAGGGTCGTCCTCTGGAGGGCGTCAAGGTGTCTTTTTGGCCAAATGTGCAATGGCAGAGCCGGTTCACCACCATTTCGTTGCCTTCGCCGGTAGGTTCTTTGCAAATGCTTGAATTGGACAGCCAGATGATCACAAAGGCCTTTGCGGACCTGCGAAAGAATGTGCCGTTCTTCGCCCAAACGGGGCCGGACGGGCAGGCCACGATCCGAGAACTTCCACCCTTCCCGCAGCACTTCAACGCGGCCAACGATGCCTATGAAATGCCGTCGGCAGAAGGCACTACGCCGCCGAGGCGCATGCAGCAGGTCTCGCTGGAGCCGGGGAAAGACGCGGCGGTTACAGTGCGGTTGCAGCCCAAGGGCGCACCGCTTACGGACAGCGGGGTCTCGCCGGTGAAACCGGCTTCGGAAGTGCCGGCGAAAACCGCCGCCGCGTGCGCAAATCCCATCATGGACACGGATCCCTTCGCGCTGCCGACCACGCCCACGGTTCCGCCCAACCGTTTTGAGGGCAGGGTGGTGGGGGAGGATGGAGCCCCGCTTGCGGGGGTGTTGGTGGACGCCATGACCTGGTATCCCGGCAACGAAACGACCACGGATGCCAATGGCAACTTTGCCCTTGCGGACTTCTGCTCGGCACCGCCAAGCATCGAAGTGCGCTTCTCCAAGGAGGGCTATTCGCCTGTTTATATGTTCCGGCAACCCGTGGGGCGACTGCTGCAGCCGCTGAGCATGACGACGAAAACATATATTGAAGGCAAGATTACGGATTCCAAAGGTCAGCCCGTACAAAACGCCGCGATACGGGCCGACGGCGGACCCCGTCAGGCTGAGGGCGTCGTAATCGGCGATACTATCACCACGGCCACATCACGTTCCGACGGCACCTATCGCATATACGTGCAGGAGGGAAGCTATACGTTGACGCTTACCAACGGCACGGAGATGGCGGTCATGCCCAAGGTTGGGGTTGCCAAGGACGAGGCGAAATCCCTGGACATTCAGTTGTCGCCCGCGGTCGTGTTTCGGGCGAAGGTGCTTGACTCAGTCACCGGAGCGCCCGTGGAAGGTGTCAAACTCTTCAATTGGCGGCTCAAGGAATTTGAAAGCGTTTCCGATGCCCAAGGCGAAATTGCCGTGACTGGACTTCCGACAGGCAAATTCGAATTCGATGTGGACGGGGAAAAGCAGGGTGTCACGCGCTGGTGGTCGGAGAGCGCCGCGGAAGCCTGGCAGCGCTACAGTATTGATGATGCCAAGCTAAAATGGCAGCGAAACTTCGACAACTTGACGTTTGACATGAAATTGGGAATGGCCCCGGTGACCATTACCGTGGAAAGAGGCGTTCATATCCGGGGCACCGTCGTTGACCCGGAAGGCAGGCCCGTCGAAGGCGCCACCGTCGCGCCGGCACGCACCGGGACCAGCAACTCGCTCACGGGCGACACGCGCTTCAGCGTTCGCGCGGGGAAAGACGGCGCTTTCGACCTTCTGCTTCCCGCCAGCAAGGACAGCGTGTACAACCTGATTTGCCATGACGGCGATTTTCAGGAGTGGCGCACCTGGGCAAACGGCGCCATGGAACCCATGACCACGCAGCCCGGCGACGTGAAGGAGGGCGTGGTGCTTCATTTGCAGCCTCCCTGCACCGTGCGCGGCCGTGTCGTGGACGCTGCGGGCAAGCCCGTGGCTGAACGCGGGGTGCGCGCATGCGCCGCCGACCGAAAGGACCACCGCTACTATGTGCCCGAGGCCAAAACAGACAGCGGCGGCAATTTCGAATTGAAGCATGTGGCGCCCGGGAAGCACTTGATTCAGGTCGCCCCGTTTTGGCTTAACCCGGAAGAGGCGCCTGCGGGCAGCAGTCAGGCTGTCGAGACGGCGCCCGACAAACCCGTGGACGGCGTGGAACTCATCGGTGCGCCGAACAACTGACGTTTGCTTCGTGAATCCATACAACTAAACTCGCTTTCAGCAAGAGAACCGAGCTTTGAAGGGCCAACCAACGGAGGTGCCCCATGGAACCCGCAGTGAGCATGCTGAATGAATCGGGCCGGTGGCTCGTGGCGCAGTTGGGACGCATGAGCGTGGAGCTGGCCATTTTGGCGGGGATAGTGCTTGTCGCGTTGTACGTCCTGCGGGTGAAGTCGCCCGCCCTGCGTCATCTTTTCTGGGGGCTGCTGCTCGCCAAGCCCGTGGTCACATTCCTCGTGGCCTCGCCGTTGTCGCTGTACGCTGTCCTCTGGCCGCCGGCGCCGAAAGTTCTCTTTACGCCTCCGGCGGTGACGGTGCAGGCGGAACGGGCGCACCAGCCAATTCTCGCAGCGCCCCTGCCCGTGGCCGCCCCGTCCGCACCGGGGCCCTTGCCGAAGGCACCGCCCTTCTGGCGCCAGATTGACCGCTACGGTCTTGCCTCGGCCGTTTGGACGCTGGTGGTGTCGATGCTGGGATTGCGCCTGCTGCTCGGATGCACCTATGTCGCCTTTCTGCGAACCACGGCCCGGACGCGGCGCGAGGGCGTATTGGCCGAACTGGTGACCGATGCGGCCGCCACGCTGCGCGTGCGGCGGCATGTGGCCGTTGCCACCACCACGGTGTGCCACGGCCCCGTGCTGGCGGGCATCTTCCGCCCGGTCATCCTGCTGCCGGACAACATGGCCGACGCGCTCACACGCGCCCAGCTTAAGCTCGTCGTCACGCACGAACTGGCCCATGCGAAGCGCTGGGACAACCTCGTCCTGCTCATCCAGCGGCTTGCAGAAATGCTCTTCTTCTTCCATCCCGTGGTGTGGTTGTGTGGCTGGATGATGCGCCGCGAGGCTGAGGCCGCCTGCGACGACATCGTCGTGTCCGCCTACGGCGATGCCGACGGTGCTGGCGCGGCGGCCTACGCCGACAGCCTCACCCGCGTGGCCGAGATGAAATGCGGCATCACACGCAGGCTGCTCGTCAACACCTTCGCCGCCGCCGAGTCCAATTTCCATCGCCGCATCCGTCGCATCCTCAGCGGACGCCACACGCGCATGACGCTGTGGCTCAGCCTCGTCACCGGCGCGGCGCTCATCCTGATCGGGGCACTGGGTCTGCCCGCCGCCTCGTCGCCGAAAGACCCCGTCAAAGACGGCAAGAACGGATTTGTCCTGACTCCGCGGGCGGATGATCTTGATGAAACAGTCCGACAAAAATGGCAGGCGGAAGGGTTGTCTTCGGAGGAAAAGACCAAAGAGCGGCTTCAAACGGAAATGATTTCGATCATTGAGAAACGTTTCAAGGCGGAGGAAGCACCTGAATGCACCTTCGAAAAGCTGCCGGGCGGAGCGATCCGCATCGATTTGAAGGACACGGAAGACCGCATCCAAATCCCAAACATGAAGCAGTACGCCACGAGACCGGGACACCAGCGCTTCCACAGCGTCGCCGACGCGGACGCCCTGCACGCGGCGCTGGAAGGACTGAAGAACAACGAGGAACTTGGCAAACCGTTTCTGGCACTGCTCAATCCTCCCGACAAGGACAGCGGCAAAATAACCATCCCCATGGAGCGGTCCGAGGAGCAGTGGCAGATCCTTATCAAGATCAACCGGACACCGGGCCTGCTTCCGGAGGGCATGAAACTTGCCACGTGGCTTGACCGCGACAAGTATGGACAGAGCGTGCGGGAACTGCTGCTCATGAAGCGCGAGCCCACGCTCAAGGACTTCCAGATCAAGAATGTGTCCGTGGCCCGCAGCCAGGGCGGCAGGCCCGGCTACGACCTTGCAATCACGCTGTTGCCCGACGAAGCAGCCCAATTCGGCGATTTGACGCAGGCCAATGTCGGCCACCGTATCGCGTGCGCCATGGATGCTGCGGTCTGGTGCGCCCCGCTGGTTACGGAGCGTGTTACGGGCACCTGGACGCTTGCATCGGGCCTCCTGGAAACGAGCGCGCGCAGATATGCGGCAACACTGATGTCGGGCCCCCTCCTCGTGCCCCTCGACGAAGACACGGAGGCGGGCACCGATGCAGGCAATTCAGAGAGCTCAGTCGAAAGCGCCAAGTGTCTTGACGCAGTGAAGCAGAAACAGGACCAAGTCAAAAGCTTCAGATGCCAAGTGACATGCGCGGTTGAAGCGCCTCTGTACAAGAGTGATCCGGCGTTCGCTTCATCGCCGGTGAAGTTCAGCTATGCGGATTGCCTTGTCTCAGGGGACAGATTCCGAACCCTGGACAAGGCCGGGGAAGATCCTCATGGAGATCTGGGCACACTCGACACCTATTGGGACGGAGTCCGCGCCAAAACTTATGACGCCCGAAACGCCCACGGAACCGTGTCGGACAAGAAGCCGTTGCGCGTTGACCCCACGCCGTTTGATGCGGCCGGTCTGTATACACCGGGCGCAGCATGGGGCGGATATCTGCAGAACGTGTTGTCAGCGTCCAGTTCGCCAAAGATTTCCCGCGGCACTCTTGAAGGAGTTCCGGAGTGCCTCATTATAGAGACGAAGAAGGGGGGACGGTCCGCGCGCTATTGGCTGGATCTTTCGAAGGATTCCATGCTGGTGAGGAGTGAATTGCTTTACCCGGATGACCCGGGGCGCGGCGACGTGGCCGAATACACCACGGTTGTTGAAGAAAGCCGCGAAGCCGCTCCCGGCCTGTGGCTGCCCACAAAATGGGAGCGCGTGAGACGCCTCGGGCCGCCCGCATCCGGGGATCTGTGGGGGCAGATTTCGGTGGTCGAGTCCTATCAAGTGAGCCTGTTGGAGGTCAACAAGAACTACTCCGACGATGAGTTCACATTTCAATTCCCTGCCGGAACGACCGTGCGCGACGAGACTGCCAAGACCGAATACAAGGCCACAGGCAACGAAGGCGGCGGCCAACCGGACTCCGGCGGGTGCCGGGAAGTTGACATTTTCGGCGCATGCGCGCAACTGCGCGAAGTGCTTGAAAAGACAGTGTCGGTGGACTTTGACGACGTTCACGCGGCAACGGCGCTCGACCAGCTTAACAAGCAGTATGGGGTCAACGCCGCGCTCGACTGGCGCCTTATCGCGCCGGATCAGATGAGGCAGGGCGGCTGGTACCTGCACAGGCAGCATTTCGGCGGCCACCTTCATGGAAACCACAACCTGAATATGAGCATGAAGAACGTGCTCATGGGTTTGGCCATGCTGTCCTTGGGACACGGGACCATCGAAGTGGGAACCAATGTGGTGTGGCTGACCCGGACAGATATGGCGGCGTCCGAATCACAGCGGGTAAAGCCGTCTGTCGAGGGTGCGTCAGCAACGGTGCAGGCGGCGCTTCAAAAGCCCATCGATGTTGACTATACCGACCTGCATCTGGACCAGATTCTTCCGTCTCTGGCCAGGCCTTGCTCGGCGACCTTCGACGTGGACTACCACTTTGTTCCGCCCATGGAAGAGGCAAACCGCGTCAAGGACGGGACCCACTATGTCACGGATGGCATTCTTCCGCACCTCCGTCTCACGGCGGTTCCCGCCGGGGACACGCTGGATGTGATCCTGCGGTCAATGAACCTGACCTACCGCTGTGACGGCGATGTCATTCACATCATTCCCAACGGGGGAATTCACCCCGAGGAGTGGTGGACGAAGTACGAAAAGGACCGCGCCGCGGCGGCCGGCGAGAATGCGTCTGCCACCGGCGAAACACCCCGCTATCTGGTGCTTTCAGAAGACACGGGAGAGCCTGTCTCTGTTCTCCTGGAAGAACCCGCCGTGACGAACGGCCAGAAGAAGACGGGCGTGTATGACTTCCAGGCCATTCTTCGGGACTTCAAGTCCCGTGAGAAGGCCTATCAAGAACTTGAGACTTGCCTGAAGACGCTCCAAGAGGGCGTAGACAGGAAGTCACAGGCCGTGCAGCAAGAGAAGGACAAACTCGACGAGGAGAAGGGCTCGCTGTCAGCGGCGGAAGTCGCGGCGCGAAAACAGAAGATAGACACGCTGTACAAGGAGTACCAGACCGACCTTCAGGCACGGCAGCGCGATATTGACGCCAGAGAAAAAGCCGTTCTGGATCCCATCGCAAAAGAGATCAGGGAGGCGGCCAGGAAGGCCGCCGATGAAATGGGCTGCGGCACGGTCAGGCCGGTCCCATCGGGCGACAAAGGGAAGGATGAGACTGCCAAGGGAGACGGGGCGGCAATCGTGGATCTTGCTCCCCGTATCCGCGAACTGCTCCGTGACCAACTCAAGGATGGAGCGGCAACCGGCGCCGCCGGCGCATCCCAAACGGAAAAGGGTCCGCGGCAGTACATGGCCGAATTCGCGGTGATAAGCGCCGACAAGGGCGCCACGCTTCCAGACAAAGACATACTGCAACTGTCCCCCGGCATGCCCCTGGGGGATGCCGCGGTTCAGGCCTTGTCCAACGCTGCGAACACGCAGGGAGGACAATCGGATCATGCACGGATACTTTCCGCCCCAGTTCTGACGGTGGTGGAGGGCGAGCGTGGAACCATTGCGGTGGGGCAGGAGATACCGATGCCCACCTCCAACGCATCGTCCGGCGATGCTGTGGCGCGGAAGTTTGCGGGGAGATCCATCTCCACCGTGGTCGCGCCGGAAGGCGAACCCGGCCAGGTGGGCGTGGATTTGCACTTGGAAGAATCCGGCGCATCCACGCTGAGCTCCGGGAAAAAACCCGGGGGCGATGCGGCCGATGCGCCTGCCGTGCAGGGAAGCACTTTCGACAGCCATTTCCGGTTCGACTTGAAGGGTGCCTATCTGGTCAAAACGCACATGCCCGACTCGCAGGGCACGATTCTGGTCGCCATTCGCGTCACCGAGCCCGAGAACCCCGGAGTGACGGCGCCCGCCGCGCCCGTGCCGCAGGCCGCCCCGGCAAACTTTGTGGCCGACATGCAAAACGGCCGCAGCATCGAGCTTGTGTCCGTCCGGGAGCACAGCCTGGACAAAAAGTCCTTTTGGCGGCCCGACGGTACGCCGCTGGCCGAAGCCCCCTATGATCCTGACAAACTCGCAGAGAGCGTGGCGGCGCAGGGAAAAGGTTACGAATTCGCCTTCCGAAGCAAGGGCATCCAGTTCGATGAGCTGATGCAGTACCGTTTTGAGGGAAGCGCCGGATGGGCAATGACGGGGTCATCCGACAATCTGGGCACCACTGTCGCGACGGTTTCTCTCGATACCAAGGCAACAACCGAGAATATCCGTGTAAGCGTTGCCTCCGGCGACTGGACCACCTTGATGACAGAGAAGCCGCAAGGCGGGTCGGCGCGTGGCGCCCAAGAATACTCCGTCATCTTCGGTACAACCCACGAAAAAGACGGTGCAACCTGCATCACCGTTACCACGGAGGGCGGCCTTTCAGAGCAGGCCGTACGCCTCTGTGCAGTGGACGCGCAGGGACAACTCCACCCGTCCTCTGCCAATGGTTCCTCCGCTGGGAAAGCGCGGCAGACTACTCACAGTTTTGCAGGCGTGAAACCGCGGGACATCAAGGAATTCCAGTTGCAGACTCGTCCCTGGCAGGAAGTCCAGTTCAACAACATTTCGCTCGCCTCGGATAAACACACGGACGTCAGGGTGCTTGTCGCGCCAACACCCGGCATCGGAATGGATCAGCCCAAGCCCGAGAACGCCGCGCCGTCTGCCGATGCGCCGCAAGACAACGCGCAGTACGACAAGCTGGTGGAGGGCATGCAGCGCCGCGACGGGCGCACCAAATCCGTCACCATGGCCTTCACCACCACATCGACCTTTCCCGACGGGCAAAAAGACGTTCTTCCCTATGAGTATGCTTACGTCTACCAGGGCGACTGTGTCTACCAGAAGATCGTCAGCGGTGATGACAAGAAGGAGGCGAACCAGGAATCCACGCTCGACGGAACGAAGTACACCACAGTCGACCACGCCGACAAGTCCGTCGCCATTCAGAAGATACTCTCGCCCTGGGCCAACCGCACTGTCCTGAAAATGTTCTTCCGCCCCGGCCTGCAGGACATGGGCGAGCCGCTCATGGGCGCATGGTTCGCCCAGCGCAGGGGCAGGGTCATCGGGACGAAGACGATTGACGGCCATGAAGCCTTCGGTGTGGCGGACAGCGGCATGGACAACCCGCCCTCTCCGAACAAAGAGGGGTATGTGGCGTGGGTGGCGCCTGATTATGATTGCGCGCCGCTGCGTATCTATGAGTACCGGGACAAGGCCCTGCACCATCTTTACGAATTCTGGGACTTGGAGCGTGTGGGGGACTTCTTCGTGCCGCACGCGGCAACGGTGTGGTATTTCGACACAGACAAGAAGTTGTCCGATTTCAATCCGGCAAATGCAACGCCGGGCTATGTCGCAAGAGTGAATGCGAAGTTTCAGGAATTCGCCTATAACAAGCAGGAGTATCCGCCGTCCTTCTTCTCGCTGAAGTTCCCCGAAGGGTACAGAATGCAGCCCGAGGTCGATCCGGCCACCCTTCAGGCCGCCGCGAAGAACACTTCAGCGGAGGCCAAAACGGTCACCTCGACTGTACAGGCCCGCCCTGCGTTTCCAGAGAGCATGCGCGCGGCGCTTGCCAGGGAACCCATCACCGCCACCATCAACGGCGCGGGTCAACTGGTGGACATACTCGGCCTTGCCACCAAAGTGTCGTTTGTCGTGCAGGACATGCCTTCCTTTGAACCGGTCACGCTGGCCGATGCATCCCCCTTGAAATGGATGGAGGAGGTGGTTGCCAAGTCCGGCGGCAAGGCGTGCTTTGTCGTCAGACCCCACGGGATTCTCGCGACAAACGTCGAACATGCCGCGTCGATTCCGGGCGCAACCATCCCGGCGGAGGTGCCCTGCACCATCGCCCAGCCCGGCGGTGGCGGAGCCGCCCGCCCGCCGCTTCCCGCGGATATCGACAAAGCGCTGGCGCGCGAGCCGATAACCTTGAGCAACGAGGACGGCCGGGTGAAGCTCTCGGAACTCGTGGAGACGCTTTCCATGGCGTCCGAATTGAGTTTTGCCCTGCAGACGGATCCCGCGCTGCCGCCGTACTCCTTCACCGAGACATCCGCCAAGAACATCATGCTCGCCATTGTGGACATGACGAAGGGGCAGATGTGCTTTGTCCAGCGAGACTATGGATTCCTGGCCGCCTCGCGTGATGCAGCCCGGCGACTTTCGGGGGCATCCATTCCCGAAGATCTGCCCTTCGAACCCGCAAAGACAGCCAGTCCGCACCCGCCGCTGCCGGACCCGGTGAAACAATATCTGGCGAAAGAGCAGTTAACGTTCGCCGAGCGTCCGGCAAGTTTCTATGACACCGGCAAGGACGGCCT
>CAIXUF010001280.1 GCA_903922535.1 Candidatus Hydrogenedentota bacterium | reverse complement strand
GAGCAGGTACTCGACCTCACCGTGCCCGTTGCCGACTGCCGACTGTGGTCGCCGGAAGACCCTTTCTTGTACGAATTGACCGTTTGCACTCCGGGCGACGCGTTCACGACACGCTTTGGCATGCGCGAGTTCAAATTCGACCCGGCGACAGGCAAAGCGCTGTTGAACGGCAAGCCCTATTTCATGCGCGGCAGCAACATCACGCTCTACCGTTTCCTGGAAGACCCCGACTGCGGCACGCTGCCGTGGACGGAAAGCTGGGTGCGGCTGCTGCACCAGCGCATTAAGGACATGCACTGGAACTGCCTGCGCTACTGCATCGGGTTCCCGCCCGAGGCGTGGTACCGCATCGCCGACGAGGAAGGCATCCTGATTCAGGACGAATTTCCGATCTGGTTTGGCGGGGGCGGCTGGAACACCTGGCCCAAAGGCCTGAAAGCGGACGAACTGGCGCAGGAGTACGCCGAGTGGATGCGCGAGCGCTGGAATCATCCCTGCCTCGCGGTCTGGGACGCGAACAACGAGACGACCTCGGACGAAACCGGTCCCGCGATTGCCAAGGTTCGCGGCCTGGACATGTCGAATCGGCCCTGGGACAACAGCTACATGCCCCCCGCGCAGGCGGGCGACGTGCTGGAACAGCACCCTTACCACTTCATCAACAGGCTGTTTAAGCTGTGCGACCTGGCGAAAGCCGACCCCGCACCGTGGGGAAAAGACGGCGACGGGCACGGCGTCATCATCAATGAATACGGCTGGCTCTGGCTGAATCGCGACGGCACGCCGACCACACTAACCACGGACCTCTACAAGAATCTGCTGGGGCCCAACTCGACCACGGAACAGCGCCGCCATCTCTGCGCGCGCTACAACGCCGCCGAAACCGAATTCTGGCGCAGCCACCGCACGGCCGCGGCGGTGGTGCACTTCACCACGCTCGGCTATTCACGGCCAGACGGCCAGACGAGCGACCACTGGCTCGACGTGAAGAGCCTCACGTGGGAACCGGAATTCTACAAGTATGTCCGCGACGCCTTTGCGCCGGTCGGGCTGATGATCGACGCCTGGGC
The DNA here is from genome assembly GCA_903922535.1 of Candidatus Hydrogenedentota bacterium. Next base: position 15,066 of record CAIXUF010001280.1, on the reverse strand, counting down.
CGAAGACTGTCTCCCCGGCAAGAATCAGGAGTTCCCGGTCATCGTCATCAACGATTTGGATGAAGCATGGAGGGGCGACGTTGTTTTCCGGATCGTGCACGGTGAAAACGTGGTCTTGGAGCAAACGCTTCATGCTGAAGTCGCGGGGCTTGGTTCCTCCCGTCTGGCGTTCAGCGTCGCCATCCCTGAACAGGCGGGCGACTACCAGGCCGAGGCCGCCCTGTCCGCCACGCCTGCCGAAGCGGTCCGCAGCCTGCGCGACTTTGCCGTGCTGACCGGGGAGCAGCGCGAGGCGCGCCGTAATCTCGCCGAAGGACGGCCGGTCGAAGCGTCCTCGGTGCTGGTCCTGGACGGCCAGACCTACCGCGCCGAGTTTGCCGTGGACGGCAGCCGCGCCACGCGCTGGTCGAGCGAGTTCAGCGACCCGCAATGGATCACCGTGGATCTCGGCGAAACGCAGACAATTTCCGGCGTCGAACTGGCTTGGGAGGCCGCCTCCGCCAAATCCTATGAGATTCAAGTTTCCACCGACGGCGAGAAATGGAAGCGTGTCTATGACACGGACGAAGGCCCCGGCGGGACCGAAACCCTCCGTTTCACGCCGACGTCCGCGCGCTGGGTCCGTATGCACGGAACAGAACGCGGCACTCCCTTTGGCTATTCGCTTTGGGAATTCGCCGTGTTTCACTAAAAGCGTGTCAACCTCTTGCCACATGCGGCGTTTTGGGTATATACTTGACAAATGAACTATTGCGAGAGGTTTTCACTGTGAACGAACCCTTTAAAGACATGGCATTGGCGGGCTGGGGACGGTACAAACCGGCACCCTGCCACGTCTTCCGGCCGGAGCGACGCGACACGCTGCTGTCGCTGTTGGACAGCGCCGCACCGGGACCTGTGCTTGCGCGGGGCCTGGGCCGCAGCTACGGCGACGCGGCGGTCAACCGCGACGGCTCGGTGGTGGACATGACGCGGCTGAACCGAATGCGCGCGTTCGACCCGGAAACGGGCGAACTGGAGTGCGAGCCCGGCGTGAGCCTGTCCGAGATCATCTCGGTCTTTCTCCCGCGCGGCTGGTTTCCGGCCGTGGTGCCGGGCACGCGCTTTGTCACGGTGGGCGGCGCCATCGCACACGACGTGCACGGCAAGAACCACCACCGCGACGGCTCCTTCAGCAGCTTCGTCGATTCCATTGATCTGTGGACGCCCGCGCTGGGCACGGTCACCTGTTCGCCCACCGAAAATGCGGATATCTTCTGGGCTACCGTTGGCGGCGCGGGCTTGACGGGCGTGATACTGTCGGTGCGGCTGCGGTTGCGCCGGGTGGACAGCGCCTACGTTTCCGCCGACTACCAGCGCTGCGCCAACATCGACGCCGCGCTGGAGGCCTTCGACACGACCGACGCGGACTATGCCTACTCCGTGGCCTGGGTGGATTGCCTGGCCACGGCGGAGAGCCTGGGCCGTTCGGTGCTCATGCGCGGCAACCCCGCCGCGCCCGGCCAGTTGCCGCGCGGTCCCGCCAGGAAACCGCTGCACACGCCGAACCGGTTCAACGCCACGGTGCCCTTTGATTTTCCGGGTTTCGTGCTCAATCCCCTGTCGATTCGCGCCTTCAACGAGACCTTCTACGCGATGAACCGGCCCGTCACGGGCAAGTTTGTCGACTACGACAAGTATTTCTTCCCGCTGGACCGCATTCTCCACTGGAACCGCATGTACGGCAGGCGGGGCTTTGTGCAGTACCAGGCGACCTTCCCGCCCGAGGGCCGCGCGGGGCTGCGGGTGATGCTGGAAAAATGCAGCATCGCGCGCCGCGCCTCCTTTCTCGCCGTGCTCAAGAAGTTCGGCGACGGCGGCAAGGGCATGCTTTCGCACCCGATGCGCGGCTACACGCTGACGCTCGACATTGCCAACGCGCCGGGCCTGGCGCCCTTCCTGGGCGAACTGGACCGCATCCTGCTCGACCACGGCGGCCGGCTGTACCTGGCCAAGGACACCGCGGCCTCGGCGCAGACCATCGCCGCGATGTATCCCCGGCTGGATGAATTCCGCGCCGTGCTGGGGCGGGTTGATCCCGAAGGCAGGCTCAACTCGGATTTGGCGCGGCGGACCGGCATTGCGCTGCCCGCGCCGGAGACGCACAATGGCTAACACAGCGCCCGGCTCGCTTAAATCGGTGGTGATCGTCGGCGCCTGCTCGACATTGGCCCGCGCCGTGGCCATGCGTTTTGCCGCGCAAGATTTTGCGCTGGTCCTCGCTGAACAGGACACGGCCGAACTGGAAGCGATCGCGCAGGACCTGCGCGTGCGGTACGGGCGGCCCTGCCATGTGCTTCCGTTTGACGCGCTGGACTACGGCTCCCATCCCGGATTCGTCGCCGCATGCTCCGAGACACTCGGCGGCCCGCCCGACGGCGTGGCGGTCTGTTTCGGCATGATGCCCGCACAGGAGGACGCCCAGAAGGACTTCAGCGTCGCACACACCTGCCTTGACGTGAACTACACCGGCGCCATGTCCGTGCTGGAGCGCTTCGCCGAAGTCTTCGAGGCGCGCGGAAGCGGGTTCCTCGCCGCCGTCTCCTCCGTGGCCGGCGACCGCGGCCGCAAGAGCAACTACCACTACGGCGCGGCCAAAGGGGCGCTCAGCGTCTTTCTCAGCGGCCTGCAGAACCGGCTGCACAAGCGCGGCGTTTCGGTGACCACGATCAAGCCCGGTTTCCTCGACACGAAGATGACCTGGGGCCTCAACCTGCCCGCGCGGCTGGTGACGGACCCGCAGCGTGCCGCCGAAATCGCCGTGCGGGCCATCCTTAAGCGCCGCGGCGTGGTGTACGTGCCCTGCTACTGGCTGGGAATCATGCACGTCATCCGCCACATTCCCGGCGTGATCTTCAAACGGCTCAGCCTGTGAACGCCGCGGATCTGCCATAATGGCCAATCCCGTGTCCATTGCGCGAACCATACGCCGTCTGCTGCGGCTCTATCAATGGCCCAAGAACCTGCTGGTGCTCATGCCGCTCGTATTCGCGCAGGAAATGAACAAGCCCGGCGAGGTGGTTCACGCGCTCGCCGCGCTCGCCGCCTTCTGCATGGCCTCCAGCGCCACCTACATCTTCAACGACATCCGCGATCTTGAACAGGACCGCGGCCATCCCACCAAGCGCCGCCGGCCCTTGCCCGCGGGGGAGATATCCGTGGCCGTTGCGGCCGTGCTGGCCGTGCTGCTCGTCGCCGCGGCGGCCGGCATCGGCTGGTGGGTCCGGCCCAAGTTCCTGGTGCCGCTGTGCGGCTACCTGCTGCTGACCGGTTCCTACACGCTGCTGCTCAAACACGTGTTCCTGGTGGATGTGATCACCGTGGCGCTGGGCTTCGTCATCCGCGCCATGGCCGGCGCGGTCGCCATCAACGTGGTCTTCTCCAACTGGCTTATGGTCTGCACGCTCTTCCTCGCGCTGCTCCTGTCGCTAGGCAAACGTCGGACCGAGATCGCCCTGCTCGACGAGCAGGCCGGCATGCACCGCGCCGTGCTCGACCGCTACGACACCGCATTCATCGACCAGTTGCTGCTGCTCGTGGCAGGCGGCGCGCTCATCACCTACACCATCTACACCTGCTCGCCCGAGGTCGTCGCCCGCGTCCACACCGACAAGCTCTACATGACGCTGCCCTTTGTGCTTTACGGGCTGGCGCGGTATCTCTGGCTCATTCGCGAAACCCATCACGGCGGCGACCCCAGCGCCCTGCTCATCCGCGACTGGCCCACCCTCGCCACCGTCGGACTCTGGATGGCCGCCTGCGTCGCTTTGCTCTACTGGACCTGACTGTGGCGTCGGAGGGCGTTTCTGCCGGCGGCGGGTGTTATAATCGCCGTGGAATTAAGGAACCCGGGCATGAGCCACCCCCTGACACGCGAAGAGGCCCTGGCCTTTCAGGCTCGCTGGCGCGCCGTGAACGAACGCCAGAGAGAAGAACTGCGGCTAATGACGGCCGAGCAGAAGATGCGGCAACTGGACGTGCTTTTTCAATTCGCGGATTCCATGGGATGGCGGCCGGCTCTCGCCGAAGAGGACTGGCGCGAACACGAACTGTGGAATGAGCTGCGGAAGAAACTGAATGCTCGATATGCCGCAACCCGCGAACCGGCGACAGGGGACAGCAACGAAGAAGGAGACACTCCATGAAGGGTATCGTGCTCGCGGGCGGGGCCGGGTCGCGGCTCCATCCGCTCACCGTGGCGGTGAGCAAGCAGCTCCTGCCCGTGTATGACAAGCCGATGGTCTACTATCCGCTCAGCGCGCTGATGATCGCGGGCATTCGCGACATCCTGCTGATCTCCACGCCGCATGATCTGCCCCAGTTCCGGCGGCTGCTGGGCGACGGGTCGCAGTGGGGCATATCGATGACCTATGCCGAACAGCCGAGTCCGGACGGGCTCGCGCAGGCCTTTCTCATCGGCGAAGAGTTCATCGGCGACAGCCCGGTGAGCCTTGTGCTGGGTGACAACATTTTCTACGGCCAGGGATTCACCGGCAACCTGCGCAAAGCGGCCAAGCTGAAAACGGGCGCGCTCATTTTTGCCTATTACGTGAGCGACCCCGAGCGTTACGGCGTCGTCGAATTCAACGACAACGGCCATGCCGTAAGCCTGGAGGAAAAACCGCTCGACCCAAAAAGCTCCTACGCCGTGCCGGGGCTGTATTTCTACGGGCCCGACGTGGTGGAGACGGCCAGGGCACTGCGCCCCAGTGCGCGCGGCGAGTTGGAGATCACCGATTTGAACCGGGTCTACCTGGAGCAGGGACGGCTCGACGTGAGCGTGCTCGGCCGGGGTGTGGCCTGGCTCGACACGGGCACCAACCGCAGCCTGATGGAGGCCGGCCAGTTTGTCCAGGCCATTGAGGAGCGGCAGGGGCTCAAGATCGCCTGTCTGGAGGAGATCGGCTGGATCAACGGCTGGATCGGCGAGGAGGAGGTGGAGCAGGCCTGCGACCGCATGGGCAAGAGCGCCTATGCGGCCTATCTGCGGGGACTGCTGAAACGGCGCGTCGTGACTTGACACGGAACGCTCGCGACGCTGCCGATTCTTGGCATGAACTTCGGTTTTGTGCGGCCATGTTTTCGGGTCCCGCAGGGACCAATGTGAGTAGCCGGAGGTGACCGAAGGGAACCTCCGGTATCGCGCACGAACCAACATGTTCAACCCCGCAAGCGGGTTGAATGTGAACCCCGCGCGCATGCCCAAGTCCTGTCACATTCAACCCGCTTGCGGGGTTGGCTGCGTCAACCTTCACATACCGGGGGTTCCCTTCGGTCACCTCCGGCTACTCACATTCTTCCCCTTCGGGGAATGGGAACTAAAGCGTTCCCTCGTGCCTGTCCATTTTTCCTCACGTCTTGCTGCGACGGCCTGTTTGTCAAAAAGTACTTTTCCCGTCATCGCATTTCGGGCCGGTTTTTGAAATTTCACGCGTCGAAAGCCTATGATACCGCCCATTGAACCCCCGCCCCGTATGAATGGTCGGCCGCTTTTTACAGGATCCCACGAAACAGGGCGGGTGCGGTGTATTCGGCGGCGCGGACCGGCAAAGGACTCGGACCACCATGAGAAGAAGCATCGTTCACGAAGGCGCAGGCAACCTGAAATACGAGATCCGTGAAATCGTCACCGTCGCCCGCGAGATCCGCGCCCTCGGCCAGCCCATCACCTGGGAAAACATCGGCGACCCCATCGAAAAGGGCGAGCAAATCGTCCCGTGGATCCGCGACATTCTGCGCGGGTTGGTGGATGAGACGACGTCGTGGGGCTATTGCGACACGGCCGGCGTTCCCGACACGCGGGCATTCCTGGCCGACCTTGTCAACCACCGCGCCGGCGGCACTCAGATTACGCCCGACGACCTCATCTTCTTCAACGGCATCGGCGACGCCGTGGCGCGGGTGTATGGCCAACTCAAGCGCGAGGCGCGCATCCTGGGCCCCTCTCCGGCCTACAGCACGCACTCTTCCGCCGAGGCCGCGCACTCCGGCTACAACCACGTCACCTATGATCTGGACCCCTATAACGGCTGGCTCCCGAATGTGGACGACATCCGCAACAAGGTCAAGTACAACGACTCCATCGCGGGTATCCTGATTCTTTCGCCCGACAACCCCACCGGCGTGGTGTGGCCCCGCGAGGTCCTCGACCAGATCGTGGCGATTGCCCAGGAGCATGACCTGTTCCTGATCGCGGACGAAATCTACTCGCACATCGTGTTTCCCGGCCAGCCGCACATCCACATGAGCCAGTGGGTGCAGGACGTGCCCGCCATCGCCATGCGCGGCATCAGCAAGGAGTACCCATGGCCCGGCGGCCGCTGCGGCTGGATTGAGATCCTCAACCGCGGGAAGGACGAAAACTTCGGCACCTTTGCCGACTCGCTGCTCGCGGCCAAACGGCTCGAGGTCTGCTCCACCACGCTGCCGCAGATGTCCATTCCGCGCGTCTTCGGCGACGCGCGCTATCCCGCCCATCTGGCGCGGCGCGCGCAAATGTTCAGCGACCGCGCCGACCAGGCCGTGGACGCGTTTCAGGGTTGCGATGCCGTCATCGTCAACAAGCCGGGCGGCGCCTTCTACCTCACCGTAATGTTCAAGGACGGCGTGCTCAACGGCAGGCAGACCCTGCCCATCGCCGACCCGATCGTGCGCGGGCGCATCGAGGAACTGGTAAAGAACGTCAGCGACGACAAGCGCTTCGTCTACTACCTCATGGGCGCCACCGGCATCGTCGTGGTCCCGCTGACGGGCTTCTACTGCGCCCACCCCGGATTCCGCGTGACCCTGCTCGAAACGGACGACACCAAGCGCGCCTGGATCTTCAAAACCCTGCGCGAAGCCATCGACCAGTATCTCGCCGGGTAAAGACCGGCCCCCAAACCCCAGTTTCAGGGCTCGTAAAGTGGGTACAGCACACCGCCCGTGGGCAGTTTCGGGAAAAAGTAGGTGGACTTTTCCGGCATGGGCTCGCCGGCCTCGGCGCAGGCGCGAATCTGCGTCGTCCGTGTCGGCTTGAGCACAAAGACCATCAGCGCCGCACCCCCGTTGACCGCCTCCAACGCCGTGGCGAGACCCTTCTCGTAGCCGTATTCGGCACCCTCGGGCATGCCCATGATGCGCTCGAAAATGCCCCGGTGCAGCAAAGCCACATCGAGCGCCCGCCATGCCGGGCCGCGATCCTCGCCCAGCAGCGCTTCGCGCTGTCCCCGGAACCGGAGCAGGAACTGGCCGCGGCCGTGAACGGCAAGGCCGAACACGCCGTCCTCGGGGTCGGCCTTGACCAGCGTGTGCAAATCGCCGTCCGTCGGCGTCACGTCAAACCACTTGCCCAATGCGGCCGCGAACGCGTGAAAATCGAATCCGTCATAGGGTTTCACCACCCGGTGCGCGGCATATACCCGCAATCCCTCATCCTCAAAACCGACAAAGCCCATGAGCGCAAAGTCCCACGGCTGCAATTCTGCCGGGTTGCCCAGTTTCGCGCGCATCTCGTCGCGGTAGGTGCAGGCCGTGCGGAAACGGTGGTGCCCGTCGGCGATGTAGAGCGTCTTGCCGGGGAAGAAGGCGCACACCTCCGGGTCGGCCGGCACGCGCCACAGTTCCTGCTGAACGCCGTCAAAGGTGTGGGCAACGAGGTCCGCCGGACGTTCCTCCATCTGGGCAATAAAGGCGGCCAGCCGCCGTTCCGGGTCGGAGTAAAGCACAAACACCGCGCCCAGACTCATCTTGGTGGCGCTGGTCAGCGCGTAGCGGTCCGCCACCGGTTTGTCGAAGGTGCGCTCATGGCCGAGGATGTGGCGCTCATCCGACTCGGGCAGCCGCGTCGCGGCGAAGAAACCGCGGCGTGTGTGGGACAGGCCCTCCAAATCGGTGAATTTCTGGCGCAGGAGGTAAAATGACGGTTCGTCGTCGCGGCAGAGCCCGCCCTTGGCCATCCAATCCTGCAAGACCGCCGCCGCGTGGTCATAGGGCGACCCGCCGTCCGGCCCGGGTTTGGGCAGGATGACATGGACCATGTTCCACGGGCTGCCCGCCGCCAATGCCGCCCGCTCGTCCGGGGTAATCACGTCATAGGGCGGCGTGATGACATTGTCGAGCGAGCCTGTGACGGCGGGATTAAACCGGAATCCCCGGAAAGCTTTGATTTCCAGCATGTGGTGCGGTCCTTGTGGGTGTTACTTCCTGCAAGCCCTGAAGTGCGTGCATATTCTACCGGCGGCGGAGGCGGGAGGTCAAAAGCCGGGAGGGTCTGCATGGGAATATGGTGTGAACCCTTGCGCAAGTGGAGGCAATATGGTATATTTTCTATACCATGAATTTTGAATTTGACGGGCACAAGAGTCTGACCAATCGAAAAAAGCACGGCTTGGACTTCGTCGAAGCGCAGGCGCTGTGGGATGATGAGCGCTTGTTGGAAATCCCCGCGAAGACAGAAGACGAACCGCGAAGCATTGTCATTGGCAAGATTCGCGACAAGGTCTGGGCAGCCATCATCACCCAAAGAGAAGGTCGAACACGTATAATCTCTGTGCGACGCGCACGGAGAGAGGAACAGGCATTGTATGAAAGCTAAGGAGTTGGACAGCAAATTCGACCGGGGCGGGGACATTTCCGCCGCTCTGGACCTGTCCCAAGCGCGGCGTGTGAACCAGAAGGCCACCCGCGTGAATGTGGACTTTCCCGCATGGATGGTGCAGTCGCTGGACAAGGAGGCAACCCGCGTCGGCGTTACCCGCCAGTCGATCATCAAGCTATGGCTCGCCGAACGGCTCAAGCAGGAAAGCGGCTGCTGAGCCAGGCAAGACGTTTCCCACCCATGATCAAGTGCGTTCCCGGCGTCGGCGCATACGTGGTTCGGCACTGGAAGAGTCGGACTACTGAAGGGGCCTCCCTAATCGGTTTCCGAATCTGTGGGCAGCGCAGGTTTGGGTTTGTCAACCAGGTAATTCTCTGGGGTGACAACCCTTCGCCCCGATTTGACTTCAAGTTGTTTGCGTGCATTGCCGGCGATGGTGCCACCATCCTTTGCCGCGGTGCGGTTCTCATCAAATCCCTGCGCATCTTGATTCCGGGCAATCTCCGTGGTGGCCGCCTCGCCGAGCATGGTGAAGATGAGTTCACAGGTCGGACATGTGGTCCCGGAGATTCTCGCGCTGCAACCCTTTTAGTTGCCTGTATTCGGAAGGGGTCAGGCCAAACGTTGCCTTGGATATCTCGGCGGTGAGAATGGCAAAATCCCGATGTTCCTCGACGCCGCGCTGCCGCCATTCGTCCGTCAGTTCGTCGCGGATGGCGATGGAGCGGACCCGTTTTTCGATCCAATCGGTGGGATAACCCTTTTGCCGGTACAACTCCCGCATCCGCTGCTGGGCCAGTTCGGGATTTTCAATCTCCTGCACGCGTTCGCTGCCCACCTGGGCGAGCCAGCGCTTGAAAGGTTCCGCCTTGGCGCTGGGAATGGGCTGAATAATGCGGAAAGCCGCCTCGGTGTTGACGCAGTCTGTTTTGTAACTCTTTCCGTCGGAAGAGGTTAACTTCAGTTGTCGACAAAATGTCGACAACTCAATCCCAGAGGATTCCTGTTCCCGGCGTTTCATCCGGTACCAGTAATCTCGCGGATTCTCACTGTCAGTCAACGCCGCGACAATGTCCACGACGGAGAAGAACCATTCGCCGTTGTGCCATGCGCGACGAATCTGTTTCGCGCCAAACACAATGATTTTATCCGCGATTCGGGAGGCAGTGACTCAGGCATTTCATTTCCTCCCAGCAATGGCCTTTGGCCCATGACCGGTCCTGCAAAGCTGTAACCTGCTCTTACTCTACACCACCATGCCGGATTAGGCAATCGTTCTCTCCTGCGGTGCCACGAGGCAGGCGGGACGCCTGCGATACGGAGAACCGCACTGGCGAACACGCCAAAATCTTTCCGTGTGGCGCCGCCGAGGTCTTGGATTCGTCTCCGGGGCCGCGTATAATTCGGCTCCAACCCGCCCTGACCCGGCGCGACCCCATCCCCTTGACTGGAAAGGACCGGCTGCATGCCCCCGTTTTTTGACGCTGACTGGAAGGTGGAACTGCTTCAATTGCAGAAGCGGTTGACTGAAATCGAAGGCACGATCTTCTCCCCGCGCCAGCCCATCGGCGATTTGTGGCGCTGCGACATGGGCACGGGCCACGGCCCGGAAAGTCCTCCGAAGGAGGGCTGGAACCCGTTTCAGGTGATGGACCGCTGGGGCGGCAAGGACCAGACGACGTGGTTCCGCATGCGCGCCGTGGTGCCGCCGGAGTTTGCGGGCCACCGGGTGGTGGCGATTCTCGTGCCCTGCCTGCACACGGAAATCCCCGGCATGCGCCGGCATGACGAGTCGGGCGAGGCGCTGGCCTATGTGAACGGCAAGCCGTTCCAGGGCATCGACCGGCACCACGATTTCATGGTGCTGTCTGACAAGGCCAAGGCGGGCGAAACCTTCGACATCGCGCTGGAAGGCGCGGCGGGCACGCGCTATGACGGGGTGCACACCTTCGGCTGCGCCGACCTGGCGGTGATGAACGCCGATGCGTGGGATTTTTACTGGGACGCGCGCGTGGTGATGGACGTTGTCACCCACCTGCCCGAGGCCGACACCGCGCGGCGGCGCCTGTTCAAGGCGCTCTTCAGCACGGTGTGCATGGTCGAGCTGCCGCACAAAGGCACGGAAATCTATTGGGAGTCGCTGCGCAAGGCGCGCCTTGTTCTGAAAGCCCATTTGACAGGCTTTCCCGCCAACGCGGGGGCGGGCAGGCTGGCGCTGATAGGCCATTCGCACATCGACACGGCGTGGCTGTGGCCGCTGCGCGAGACGCGGCGCAAGGTCGGCCGCACCTTCTCCACCGTGCTGCGGCTGATGGAGCGCTATCCCGAATACAAGTTCTCCTCAAGCCAGCCCGAGTTGTACATGTTCGTGAAAGAGAACCATCCGGAGATCTACAAGCAGATCAAACGGCGGGTGAAGGAGGGGCGCTGGGAAATCTGCGGCGCCCCCTGGGTGGAGCAGGACAGCCAGATGCCCTGCGGCGAGGCGCTGGTGCGCCAGTTGCTCTACGGCAACCGCTTCTTCGAGCAGGAGTTCGGCCTGCGCACGCGCACGGCCTGGCTGCCGGACGCGTTCGGTTTTCCCGCGTCGCTGCCGCAGATCCTGCGCAAGGCGCAGGTGGACACCTTCTTCACCACCAAGCTGAGCTGGAACCGCTACACCAAGTTCCCGCACAGCTACTTCGTGTGGGAGGGGGTGGACGGCACCCGTATCCGCGCGCTGATGATGATGAACAGCTACAACGGCGATCCCATCCCGGCCGAACTCAACCACCAGTGGGACAGCTTTGCCCAGCGCGACACCGTCCCGATGGCCCCCTTCAGCTTCGGCTGGGGTGACGGCGGCGGCGGCCCGTCGCCGCGCATGATCGAGTACGGCAGGCGCATGGAGAATCTGGCGGGCATGCCGCAGTGCACCTTCGGCCGGGCGCAGGACTGCCTCGACAGCATGCGGGCTTTCACGGAAGACGCCGATTTGCCGCGCTGGAACGGCGAACTGTACCTCGAACTGCACCGGGCCTGCCAGACCTCGCAGGCGCGCACCAAGCGCAACAACCGCAAGTGCGAGTGGCTGCTGCACGACGCCGAACTGTTCTCGACCTGGGCCATACTGACCGGGGGCGAATACGAGCAGGAGGCGCTTTGGTCCGCCTGGCGCGTGCTGCTCACGCACCAGTTCCACGACATCCTGCCGGGTTCCTCCATCAACCAGGTCTATGCGGACGCCGACGAGAACTACGCCGCGCTGCGCCGCAAACTGGAGGGTGTGATCGCGCGGGCGGCCGCGCACATGGCCGGGTTGATGCCGCTGGTGGGCGGGGGCACGCCCGTTGTCGTGTGGAACACGCTCGGCTTCGAGCGCGTGGACATCGCCGAAGTGCGCATGCCGCTGCCGTCCGGGCCGTTCCACATCGAGAACACCCTGGGCGACTGCCTGCCCCACCAGATGGCGGCGGACGGCACGCTGCTTTTCGAGACCGGCTTGGTGCCGCCGTCGGGCTACATGGTGTGCCGCATTGTTTCGGGCGCAAGGCGCGCCGAGAAGAGCGGCATGCTCAAGGTCTCCACAAAACGGATGGAGAACGACTTCTACGTGCTCAAACTCGACGCATGGGGGCGTTTCACCAGCCTGTATGACAAGACGGCGGACCGCGAAGTGATCGCCGGGGGCGCGAAGGCAAACGTCCTGCAACTGTTCGAGGATCGTCCCGCGGAACACGATGCATGGGACTTTGAATACAATTTCGAGAACAAGATGCGGGAACCGGACAAACCGGAATCGGTGGAGGTCGTCGAGCAGGGCCCGGTACGCGCCGTCATACGGGTGGTGCGCCGCGCCGGGCACAGCCGCTTCCAGCAGGACATCACCCTCTCCGCCCTGAGCGCCCGCATCGACGTGCGCTGCAGGGTGGACTGGCACGAGAAGCGCACGCTGCTCAAAGTGGCGTTCCCGGTCGAGGTGCTCAGCCCGCGCGCGGCCTACGACATCCAGTTTGCCGCCGTGGAGCGGCCGACCCACGCAAACTCGGCGGCCGACCACGCCCGCTTCGAGGTGACCGGCCACCACTGGGCCGACCTGTCCGAGCCGGGCTATGGCGTGAGCCTGCTCAATGACTGCAAGTACGGCTACGACGTGCGCGGCAACACGCTTCGCCTGTCGCTGCTGCGCGCCCCGGTGGACCCGGACCCGCACGCCGACGAGGGCGAGCACGAGTTCACCTATGCGCTGGTGCCGCATGAGTTCGGGTGGGACGAACTGACCGTCGAGGAGGGCCTCAAGCTCAACGCGCCCCTGCGCGCCTTCGCCGGAACCCCCGCGAACCACCGGCCGCAGACCGCGCCGCTGCCCGATTTCGGCGGGCTGCTCTCCACCTCCATGGCCAACGTGTTCATCGACTCCGTCAAGAAGGCCGAAGACTCGGACGCGCTCATCGTGCGTCTGCACGAGGCGCTGGGCGAACGCGGTCCGGTGGAGGTCACCTTCGGCTGGGCGGCGCGTGAGGTTTGGGAATGCGATCTGATGGAGGAGAACGATGTTCTACTGGAGATCGACGAGGACGGCGCGGTTCCGCTCTATATAAAACCCTTCGAGATTCGCACGCTCAAGGTGTGGTTCTGAGAGAACGACCGCTACATCACGCTAGCCATGGGCACGAACAGTCTCGAGACGTGATAGGTCCTAATTGCCGCCAGAACCAATCTTCTGGACAACAGGAACCCATCTGTGGCACCCTACTGCAATGGGATCATGTTTGAGCGAAGAACACATGTAATTGCGTGTGGATCTGACTCACGATAACGAGGGACATTCTGACTAATATGGTTATGGGACCGCCAGGGGATCGTGCTGTAACATATATTCTGGTGGATTTCTGTAATCTCTACAATAGAGAATTACAAAGCGATGCATTGAATAATGCATGGGTGAAGTGCGCCTTAAACGAGGTCGTAGATCTTGCCATAAAGGCAGTTCCTGGAACAGACGACTTGAAAGTGCGCCTTTATGGGGGATGGATTGAAGATGGAACGGACACCAAACATGCATCTCTTCTAATGGGGGAAGGAAATATTCAGTCTTTCTTTCCAATTGTACACTCCTCGGGAGGCAGGATCCTCAGGGGAAGTATTGAACTTGCAAGAACTATCCTTTGTGCACCCGCCGCTACTTGGTTCTCAACTCAGAAGGTGAGAAAAGACATTCCGCGGCTCATTCTAAGCCCGGAATTTCGTGCCGCTGGATGTTCCGAAACGAGAGACGAGTGCCTGTTCAGAAGAATGGCGCATGTCACAAAAAGGAACCGCAAATGTCCCAAGGGAAATTGTGGTTTCAAGACAGGCGAAGTCTTCATGACAACCGAACAGAAAATGGTCGATACGATGATGGCTTGTGATATTCTGCACCTAGCCATGAGCGCTGAACCGTGCACGATTATTATGGTAACGGATGATACAGATATAATACCAGCACTGGTCATGGCTGGAATGACCAGCCAATACGGGCACAGAATCGTTTGGATCGTAAGAAACAGCCAACATGAACAGCAGTACCGGGTGTTCTTGAAGACAACTGGGCTCGAAGTCCAAGTATGGAAGGTGTGATCCGTGGACATTAAGGAATTCCAGAAAGACATTGAAGCGTTTGCTGACGATGCTAATGAAGTGTTGATCGACCCTAACGGAAGCACCCTGTTCTCACGTCACGGCAAGGAGGTGTCTATAAGGCTTTTACGGGACGAAATTGGGGACTTTCGGATTGAGAGCCAAGACAAGATATATACATATCGGGAGTACCTACGCCATGAGTTGGGTGGACTCGATGCTTTTGCCCAGAGGATCATAGCCAGACGTCCAGGCGTTTACCCGTTTGTACGAGGCACAGCCCGCTTGGACAGCGCATCTTCGGAGACCGAAGACGGCGACGCCATGGCAATGCTCAGGACCCAATGCGAAAACCCCGATCCCTTTAGTTCACGAGTTGTCTTCTTGACTGCAGATGCTGGTCATGGCAAGACAGCCTTGTTGAGACAATTTCAAAGGGAACAGGCCGACTTGTTTATCAAGAATAGGTCCGGATTCCTTTTCTGGCACGTGGACCTCCAGGGCCGACAACTTCTCCGCCTTTCCGAAGCGCTAATGGGGGACTTAGGCGATTTGAGAATCTCCGGCCTGTGGATGCCTGCTATAATAACATTGATTCGCCAGAAGTTGCTTGTACTGGCAATAGATGGCTTCGACGAACTTGCCGCAGAACAAGGAAGCGCCGATGCTCTTGGCGCACTATCTGTTCTTGTTAATCAGATGGAGGCAAGCGGAACGATTGTCGCAGCCTCTCGACGGTCATTCTTTGATACTGAGGATTATGTAAAACGGGTTGGGCTCATCAAACGTGGGGTGTCAACATTCTGCGAAGTCAACCAGATACACCTCAGGGACTGGTCCAAAGGCGAGGT
>CAIXUF010001279.1 GCA_903922535.1 Candidatus Hydrogenedentota bacterium | reverse complement strand
CCGCTTTTTATCGCCGTGGCCATGCCACGGCGGGGGGAAGCACAGCTTCCGCCATTCTAAAGTGGTGGCATGGCCACCGAAAAACAGGGAACCGCGATCCGCGCCATCTCGGTCGTCTGGGTCTTTCAACCTTTGGGTTTTCGCCGACTTCTGGAACCCCGCCCGTTTGAAACAGTCCTCCCTGCCTGTTAGGCTTCTCCGATACCCCTTGGAGGCATCGAAAACCCATGCTGACCGCCTGCGCACTTGCCCTCATCATCCCGCTCCATTTTGCCGCGCCTCCCGACCCCGTGTCGGCCGCATCCGGACTTGCGTTCCGCATCTTGGGTGATCGAAGCGCAGAATTTCGCTTCGAGACAATTCCCGCGGAAGACAGCAAGGACCTCTTTGAATTCGAGGCATCAGGCGGCACCGTCACCGTGCGCGGTTCATCCGGTGTGGCCATGGCCACCGGCCTGAACTGGTACCTGCGCTACCACTGCAACGCCAACATCTCCTGGTGCGGCGATCAGGTGCATCTGCCCAAGCCGCTGCCCAACGCCCCAAAGACACGCCACGCCTCTCCCTACCAACACCGCTACAACTTCAACTACTGCACCTTCAGCTACTCCATGGCCTTCTGGGACTGGGAGCGCTGGCAGCGCGAGATTGACTGGATGGCGCTCAACGGCATTAACATGCCGCTGTCCGTCACCGGCCAGGAAGCCCTCTGGCAAAAGGTGTACACGGACCTCGGCCTGAGCCAGGAAGCCATCCAGCAATTCTTCGTCGGTCCGGCCTATCTGCCTTTCGGCTGGATGGGCTGTATGGACGGCTGGGGCGGACCGCTGACGCAGGACTGGATTAACCGCCACCGCGAACTGGAGAAGAAGATCCTCGCGCGTGAACGCGAACTGGGCATGACCCCGGTGCTGCAGGGCTTCACCGGTCATGTGCCGCCGGCGATTGTGGAGCGTTTTCCCGACGCAAAACTGCGCCAGCTTCCCAAGTGGTGCGGCTTTCCCGGAACCACCGTGATCGATCCGTCCGACCCGCTCTTCGTCAAGATAGGCAAGGCCTTCGTGGAAGAGCAAACCAGGCAGTTCGGCACGGACCACTACTACGCCTCCGACACCTTCATCGAGATGAGCCCGCCGAGCAACGACCCGGAATTCCTTTCCGGCATGGGCAAATCCATCTACGCATCCATGCATGAGGCCGACCCGGAGGCCGTCTGGGTAATGCAGGGCTGGATCTTTTTCAACAATCCAGACTTCTGGAAACCAGCCCAATCGAAGGCGCTGCTGGGCGCCGTGCCCGACGACCGCATGCTGCTGCTCGACCTGTTCTGCGACAAGAACCCCGTGTGGAAGCTGACCGAATCGTTCTATGGCAAGCCATGGGCGTGGTGCATTGTCCACAACTTCGGCGGTACCCCCGCCATGTTCGGCAAACTGTCCACCATCGCGCAGGCCATGCCCGCCGCCCTCGCCGATCCGCAACGGGGCCGCATGTCCGGCATGGGCATGATGATGGAGGGCATCGATAACAACCCCGTCGTCTACGAACTGACCGCCGAAATGGGATGGCGCAGCGAAGCGCCCGACGTGGGGGAGTGGGTGCGCGACTACGCGCGCCGACGCTATGGCAAACCCGATGCCGACACCGAATCGGCATGGCAGGGATTCCTGGAGACGGTATACCAGTCCAGCACATCCCCCAAGTCTTTCATTTGCGCGCGGCCGGACATGAAAGACCTGCCCGTGTGGAACGGTGGCGATGCATCCTATGACACCGTTGCCTTGCTGGGCGCCTGCGATAAGCTTCTGGCCGCGTCAAACCGCTTCGGCACCGAAGACACCTATCAGTACGACCTGGTCAACGCCACACGCCAGGTGCTGTCCAATCTGGCCCATCCGCTGTATCAGGACTGCATCGACGCTTACAAGGCAAAGGACGCCGTCGCCCTAAGAACCGCCTCGGAGACCTATCTGGCGCTGTTGCAGGACATGGACGCATTACTGGCCACCCGCCGCGAGTTCCTGTTGGGCCGCTGGCTCGGCGCGGCAAAACGCTGGGCAACCGATGCGGACGACGCCCGGCATCTCGAATGGAACGCCCGCAACCAGGTCACCCTCTGGGGGCCGAAAGATTCCGACCTGCACGAGTACGCGCACAAGCACTGGAGCGGACTTGTCACCGGATTCTATCTGCCCCGCTGGAAACAGTTCTTTGACCGCTTACAGCAATCCCTTGTCGAAGACAAGCCTTTCGATGCCAAACAATGGCAGCGCGACATTACGAACTGGGAGGAAGCATGGACGCACGAAACGGACGCTTCCCCCGACACACCTTCCGGCAGCGCAGTGGATGCGGCCAGGGCGATGCTCGACAAATACCGCCCGTCTGTCCGCCAGCGTTTTGCCACCGAGCTCGAAAGCCTGACCACACGCAAGCCCGCCACCTGCTCCAGCAGCCTGCCGGCGCATCCCGCAGCTCTGGCCAATGACGGACAACTGGGCAACACGGACCGGTACTGGGCGACTGACATCAACATCGATCCCCATCCCTGGTGGCAGGTCGATTTGGAAGAACCTCAAACCGTGGGCAAAGTCGTCGTAATCGCCTACTATGGCGATGACCGGCATTACGGTTTCACCGTGGAAACGTCAACGGATGGAAAAGCCTGGGACATGGCGGCCGACCGGCGCGACAACACGCTCGAATCCACACGAAGGGGGTACGAGTGCAGGTTTGCGGCGCGCAACTGCCGCTATATCAGAATCAATGAAACATCAAACAGTGCCAACACGGGGCGGCATTTGGTGGAAGTGGAGGCCCACGCCCAATGATAACCGCATGCATGGCTGTCGCGACCCTGTT
Source organism: Candidatus Hydrogenedentota bacterium (assembly GCA_903922535.1). The sequence continues at coordinate 10,601 of CAIXUF010001279.1, read as the reverse complement.
GTCCCTGACCGCAACGGACAGCGCCCAATCCCCACGCTGGGACCTCTACAGCGACACATGGGAGGCCGTGGACATGCTCGGCCGAGCCGCGGCAACCGGGGACCGAGCGCCCGCGGCGCGGCCCGACCGCTTTGTGGGCATGTTCTATTTCCTCTGGCAGGGCCAGCACGGCCAGTCGGGCCCCTTTGACAACAGCAAGATCCTGGCGGCCCATCCCGAGGCGCTGGAAGACGGCGACCATCCCGCATGGGGCCCCATGCACGCCTTTCACCACTGGGGCGAACCGCTCTTTGGCTACTACCTCTCCGATGACGGCTGGGTGCTGCGGCGCCATGCACAGATGCTGGCCGACGCGCAAGTGGACGTGGTCATCTTCGATGTGACGAACCGCTCCACATATCCCGCATGTTACACGGCGCTGTGCGATGCGTTCATGGACATACGCGCCCACGGCGAGCGCACGCCGCAAATCGCCTTTCTCTGCCCCTTCGGCAATCCCGCCGACACGGCGCGGGAACTCTACGACGCCCTGTACAAGCCGGGGCGTTATCCCGAACTCTGGTTTCAATGGGACGGCAAGCCGCTCATCATGGCCGACCCGGCGAAGGTGGACGAGGAACTGCGCGCGTTCTTTACCTTCCGCAAACCGGTCCCATCCTATTTCACGGGACCGAATGCCGCGGACGAGTGGGGCTGGCTGGAACTGTTCCCGCAGCATGTGTTCCGCAACAGCAGGGGAGAGGCGGAGCAGATGACCGTGGGCGTGGCCCACAACGCGGTGGACGGACGGCTGGGCTCGCTGTCGGAACCGGGTGCGCTCGGGCGCAGCTATCATGATGGCATCTGGGACAAGCGGCCCAATGCGTCCTGGTACGGGCTCAATTTCGCCGAACAGTGGGACCGCATCCTCAAGGTGGATCCCCGCTTCGTCTTCGTGACCGGCTGGAACGAGTGGATCGCGATGCGCTTCAACGAGTTCAACGGCGTGAAACGGCCCGTAATGTTTGTCGACCAGTTCAACGAGGAGAACAGCCGCGACATCGAGCCCATGCGCGGCGGGCACTGGGACACGTACTACTATCAACTGGTCGATTACGTCCGCAAATACAAAGGCGCACGCCCGCAACCCAAGGCGGGGGAGGCAAAGGGCATCGACATCCAGGACGGTTTTGAACAGTGGGAGGGAGTCACCCCCGAATACCGCAACCACCGGGGCACCTTCCGCCGCGATCATCCAGGCTGGGGCGCGGCGGGCCGCTACACAAACACCACGGCACGAAACAACATTGTCCGCTGCAAGGTGTCCCGCGATTTGGAGAGTCTGTATTTCCTCGCGGAGACAACCGCCCCCCTGACGCCAAGCACCGACCCGACCTGGATGCGGCTGTTCGTCAACATCGACCATCACGCCGACACGGGCTGGGAGGGATACGATTACGTGGTAAACCGCGTGCCCCCGGAAAACGGGCAGGCCGTGATCGAGTGCTGCGTGAAGGGCTGGAAATGGGAGCGCGTCGCCACCGTGCCCATGGTTGTTCGGGAGAACCGCCTCCACCTCGCGATTCCCCGCACCCTGCTGGGGCTCACTCCAGAAGCCAGGATCGACTTCCTCTTCAAGTGGGCCGACAATACCTGCGACAACGGCGACATAATGGATTTTGCCATAAAAGGCGACACGGCGCCGCCGGGAAGATTTGCGTACCGATATTACGAGTAGAGGCCGCGTTTCCCGTCTCAATCGAACGGAATTCGGCGCGTACGGCTGGTCTTAAGTCCCCCTTTGAAGGGGGTTTAGGGGGATGTCGGCCCTGACAAATGGCCGGACGCGCGCCCCTGAAACTACCGCGTGGAAGTCGGGAACCGCCTCAATCCCTGCGGACTGGACAGATCACTCGGGCCATTCGCCGGTGTACGCCTCCACGGCGGGGCCTTCCTGGTAGACACAGCCGTCCTCGGCCCATTCGACGGTCAGCGCGCCATAGACAAGGTGCACATTGACGCGCCGGTTCACCCGGTCGGTGATCATCGCGGCCAGAGCCGAACCGCAGGAACCGCTGCCACTGGCCATGGTGATGCCGCTGCCACGCTCCCAGATGCGCATGACCATGTTATCCCGGTCAACAACGTTCACGAATTCCACATTCGTGCGCCTGGGGAAACTGGGGTGGGTTTCGATGCGCGGGCCGATGTCCGTCAGGTCAACCTTGGTGGCATCGTCCACAAACACCACCGCATGCGGGTTGCCGATGTTGGTGCAGGTGATCTGGACCACACGCCCGTCGTCCAGCGTGATGGGTTCTTCAATCACCCGCCCCGGCGCGCCCAGCATGGGAATTTCGGCGCGATCGAACTTCGGCTGTCCCATGTTGGATCGTGCCGCCACGACCTTGCCGTTTTCGATGGTAAGCTGCACCCGGTTCGGTCCGGCAAGGGTCTCGATGGTGAATTCGGTCTTGTCGGTCATGCCGCGCTCGTAGACGTACTTGGCAAAGCAGCGGATGCCGTTGCCGCAGGTCTCCGCCTCACTGCCGTCGGCATTGAATATGCGCATCTTGAATTCGTGCTGTTCACCGGGCATCACGAGGATGATCCCGTCCGCCCCCGCACCCAGATGGCGGTGGCTCATGCGGCGCGAAAGTTCTGCCGGGTCCGACACGGGATACTTCTCCGTGTCTATGAAATGATAGTCATTGCCCAAACCGTGCAGCTTTGTAAAGACGATGCCCATGGGATGCCTCTTTCCTATCAACGTTGGCGCGTCTGTGACGCGCGAATGGCCGACTCCACAAACAATTCCATCAGGTCGGCATAACTGATGCCCACGGCGGCGGCCGCCTGCGGGAAGAGCGAAGTCGCCGTCAAACCCGGCACCGTGTTCACCTCGATCCAAACCGGCCCCTGCGCGCCAATCATAAAGTCGCTTCTGCTCCAAACCGCGCAACCAATGAGCCGGTGCACCAGCACGGCCGTCTCGCTCACGATACCCGCCGTATGCTCCGGAATCCGGGCCGGTGTAATCTCCTCGGCGCCGTCCGCCGCATACTTCTCATTATAATCGAAAAACGCGCTCCTGCGCGGGCAAATCTCCGTAATTGGCAACGCGCGCGGTGCAACGCCGGGCGCAACGTCCAGCACACCGCAGGTCACCTCCGTGCCGCGGACATACTCCTCCACCAGCACCCGGCCCTCGACCGTCATGATGGCGTCAATATCGGCGGCCAGCGTGCCGTCGTCATTGTTGATGGTCATGCCGCAGCTCGACCCCTGACAGGGTGCCTTGATGACGCAGGGGCAGCCGATATCGCTGCGCAGCCGTGCCAGCAGTCCGCTCCGGTCCTGCCGCCAGGCGGTCGCGTCGAAGTCCACCTGCCGCGCCACGCGCACGCCCGCCGCGGCCACAATGGCCTTCGCCCGAATCTTGTCCATGCCCAACGCGCTGCCGAGGCTCCCCGAAGTCGTGTAGGGCAGGCCCATGAGATCAAGCAGGCCCTGAATCCGCCCGTCCTCGCCGGGACCGCCGTGCAGGGCGATAAACACACAGTCGGGCCGCATCGACGCAAGACGCGGCACGGCCGCTGAAAAGGGCAGGGGCGCGCCGTCGTTGAAATTCCACAAGCCGTCCTTGCCGATGGCAACCGGAAGGACTTCATGCCCCTTACTGCGAAGCGCCTCCACCACACCCGCCCCGGACCGCAGGGACACCTCGTGCTCCGAACTCATGCCACCCATGAGCACCGCTATGCGCCGACTTGACTCACTCATCCGCCGAACTCCGAAAAACACCGCGCCCTGCGGACGCGGTCAGAGAAAAGAAAAAATGCGCGGCGTGAATCACCGCACAAGGGGATTATACTCCAGTCGGAATGAAAGTTTCAGAATGTGAACACTGCTTCCCAATAACCTCACACACAACAACCGAAATCACGGCAACAGGACCAACATCGGACGAAACGCAACCCGCGTCCCGCCGCAATACCCGCTCGGATCTGCCTGAAATGCCTGCGACGAGTAGAACCGGGCCACCGTCCCGGCATTGCCCGTCCCGCGAAGCACAAACCCACAATTGCCGCCTGGCTCCTTAATCCACGCCTGCACCATGGCCGTGACGTCCACCGACATCCACTGGTTGGCGGCCCGGTTCCCCAATGTCGCCTCAACCGCGTTCGACGCAGACTCCAGCGGCAAGTTGTTCCACGTCACCTCGCCCGCCATCGCCGCGCGTCCGCTGGTACCGTTATAGGGATCGCTCGCCCCCGCGCCTTCCTGCCATACGCCGGGCGCGGGAACCACCGAAACGGAAACCGGTCCGGCAGGCCCATTCTCCAAAGACCCGGCCGAGGCCAGCCACAGCATGGCCTTGCGGATTGGCTTATCCTTGGGAATGCCAGCCAGGTCAAAACGCACCAAGGCCGCGCGCCGATCCCCCGCCGCACCGCCCACTTCCAGAATGGGCTCAAGCCCGGCGTTGTTGTCAGGAAGCCGTTCCAGCAGGCTCGTGTCGGCGACGCCCAAATAGGGCACGTAACCCGCGTCCGGCGCCACATTGTCAAAATAGCGCGGCATCTGCTGGAGACAGTGCCCGCCCAGTATCTCCGCGTACCAGTAACGCACCCACATGGCGCAGGCGGCGGAGTCATGACGCATGCCGCCGTAGTAATAGTCCTCCATGTGCGCCATGCACCAGGGCATCGCGGCCCGGCGCTGATTGGCGTAGAACTGCGCCACCAGCGGGCCAAACCACATGACCAGGTTCTCGCGGGTGATTCCGGCCTGCACCTGCTCCCGGGTGACCTTGATCTTGGCGCGCTGCATGGCCGCCATGATCGTTTCCAAGGGCACGTAATTCGACAGGTAGCTGAGGTGCCGGAACGGCTGCTGCGTGTAGCGCACAAAATCCACGCCGATTTCGGTGTCGCCGTGCGACGCATGATCCGTCTCTGCCGACATTTGCAGAAATGATTTGTCACTGCCGTGGCTGAAATGCCAGGGAATGTCGGCAATGTCATGGCAGACCGCCCCGAAGAAATAGGCTAATTCCCTCTGCCCCTCTTCATCAGGCGGCATGGTGTAATGCCGGTCGGCAAGCACGCCGGCCCACGCCCGGTTGAAGGGCTGCCAGTGACTGGCCTCGCCCGCGTCGGGGTTGATCCCGCCGTAGCCCCAATCTGGAAACTCGCAGGCCCGGTACAGGATGCGACGGTTCTCCATCGTCTTGAACATGGTTCCAAGACCGGGCAGCATCGCGTCCGCGTCCAGAAGATAGTCCTCAATGCAGCGCATGCCGATTTCGGCATGGGTGCGCGTGCCGATGGCGTAAGAGGGGAGGGCCGCCAGCAGGAAAAACACCACGACAACAAGTGGGGCACGTTTCATCGAACAAACTCCAATACTGCGCAAAACGCGTCCCATTCAGACTGGCGGCACACGGTCCGGGTTTCCGCCACTATTTGAAAAACTGCGGCACGTAGGCCCGGTTCGCGGCAAGGAAATCGTCCAGCAGCGCCCGCGCCACACCCGGATCATCGACCATCGGATCGAGCGCAAGCGCCTGCAGCGCAAGTGTCCGGTCACCCAGGACAGCCGCATCCACAGCAAGGTTCACCACCGCAATCTGCCGCCGGATCAATTCGGCCACCGCCTCGGGCAGCGCGCCCACGCCGACACCGCGCGGCCCGCCCGCGCCCACGACCGCAGGCACCTCCACGATGGCGCCTTCCGGCAGGTTGGTGACATAGCCCTCATTGGGCAAGTTCAGCGCCTGCTCATACAGCGTGTCGCCTGTGGTCATCGCCGCGATCACCTTTTCGGCCCGTTCAGAACGGACATGGCGCATCGCATCCACCGCCATGCGTCCCGCGCCCATGGCCTCAATGTTCTCCCACATCTCGTCCCGCTTGGAAACCGCCCCGTCCAGCGGATACATCTGCACGTCGTACTTTTGCCAAGTGTTGCGCTGCATGTTGTGCGTGTACGGCAGGTATTCAACCATGTGGCAGTCGCCGGGAACGGGAAAGAGGCCGAAAATCTTCGCCATCTCTTTCGTCAGCGGCTCAAAACCCGGGTCGTGCGCATTGACGCGCTCCATGACCAGCGGATAGAGGTCCCGGCCCGTGTGCTTCTCGCGAATGTCCAGCATCCAGGTGAAATGGTTTGTGCCGGCCGCCACCACGTCCATCTTCTTCATTGCGGCGTCCGCAATGTCATGTTCATGGGCCATGGACTCGTCGCGCCAGACAAAGCGGTAGCCTTTGGGAACGTCAATGCCAAGCTCTTCCGCCAGCAGGTTGCCGAGCATCATGTAGCCAAAGGCAAGCTGGTGGCAGATACCGAGGGTCTTCACGCGAGTGTGCCGCGTCGCGGCCGTGCAGATGCGCGACATCGGGTTGGTGAAATTGAGCAGCCATGCATCCGGACAGAGCCGCTCGATGTCGCGGAAAATGTCCATGACGATGGCAATGTTGCGCGCCGCGTGAATGAACGCACCGGGGCCGCCGTTCTCGGCATAGTGCATGATCCCGTGCTTCTTCGCGATGTCGAAATCCGACTGCCAGCACTTCTCCCGGTCCACCGCGATGGACAGAATCACAAAATCCGCCCCCGGCAGCATGTCACAACGGTCGGTGGAGCTCTGAATGGTGAATTCCGTCCCCCATTCACGGTTGAGCCGCTTTGCCAGCGCGTCGATCTTCTCCAGTCCCTCGCCGTTCAGGTCAACCAGACCCAGCGTCCCGCCGCGCAGCCCCGGTTCCTGCAATATGGCCCCCAGCACACTCAGGCCAAACGAGGCGCTACCCGCGCCAATGACGACAATCTTCGGGTTCTTCATGATAAAGGTCCTTCCTGCCCGCCGTCGGGCTGGGTGATTATAACCATCCTTGCTGAAAGATCAGTAGCTTCTTTGCGTTCCCAAGCACCAGCCCGTATGATTGCCGCAACCAAGGAGGCAGAGCATGAAGTTCGGTATTGCGTCGTGGTCCGTTGTGGCAGCGTCTGCGGTGGCGTTGGTTTTCGTGTCTGGATGTCTTCGCCAGCCCGAGAAGGGGCCGGGCGGGCTCAATCAAGGGGACTTTGAAAAGATTTCCGCAAACGGCTTTGATCCCGTCGATCAGGCGCAGGACCAGAACGACTATCCGTGGTCCATGGAATACTTCGTGCCGGACGGCAAATCCGCCAAGGATGGCTTTCTCTACGTGGGCACGTGGAACCGGGTGCAGCAATGGAAAGGGTTTCAGCCGAACCGCCAGCCCGTCTATCCTGAAATCCGGCGCTACCGGCCCGACGTAAGCCCCACCTTCTGGCAGCGCGTCCTGGACACACGCGACATGAACCTGGACGACCACAGCCGCCCCCACGGTTTTCGCTCCATGAAAAGCTACCGCAACAAGTCCGACGGAAAACGCTATCTCTATGCGGGCGGGCGGGGCGACACCACCTCGCTGTGGCGTTCGCAGACCGGCGAGCCGGGAACCTGGGAACAGTTTTGGGCGGAAGACCAGGTCGGTTCGATCCGCGGCATGACCATCCACAACGGGCTGCTCTATATGTCCTACTACAATGACTACGCCATGGTGGACAAGGCGGCGGGAGAGGGGACCGCCAAAAAGGGCGACACCCCCAGCGCAATCATCCTGGCCACGGACGGAGCGACCGTATGGACGGTCATGGACAACGGCTTTGGGAACAGGAGCAATGTGGGTATCTTCACGCTGGAGTCGTTCAACGGATGGCTCTACGCGGGCACGCACAATCCGCTTCAGGGCGCCGAGGTGTGGAAGTTGGAAGGGCCCGATCCTGCGGCCCCCCCGGTCAAGGTGATTGACCACGGCGGTCCACGCTGGCTCAACGAGGCCTTCATGACCATGCACGTCTGGAAGAGGCATCTGTACGTCGGCGCGCAGGCCAGCTTCCTCATGCGCATGATCGGCGGCCTCAAGGCGGCGGACCTGCTGCGTATTGACACCGGGGATCATTGGGAGACGGTGGCGGGCCCCAACTCCATCGGCGGCGAACAGAGCGGTTTCGGAGAGCGCTCAAACGCCTACATGTGGTCCATGTGCCAGCACGACGGCTGGTTCTATGTCGGCACCTACGACATCATGCCCGGCTTGAGCTACATGCTCACCCATCCCAAGTACTTCTTCGGCATGATGGGGCTCGAACTGAAATCGGCCGAGCCCGAGGAGAAACTGCTGCTCCTGACGTCCGCCGAAATGGTGGCATGGCGCGCCAACGCCGGCGCTGACTTGTACAAGACACGGGACGGGAAGAACTGGTACTGCGTGAATGCCGACGGCTTCGGCAACCACAACAACTATGGCATCCGCACCATGAAATCGGCCTTTGGCCGCCTGTTCGTGGGCTTGGCCAATCCCTATGACGGCCTGGAAGTGTGGGCCAGCAAACCGACCCAGTAACCAATGCGGGGCAGGCATTCTTGCCTGCCGTTCCTTGGTCATGCTTCCCCTGGCGCTCACACTTGCGGCACGGGCATCCTGCCCGTGCTCCGGGTACATGGGCGAGACGCCCATGCCACCTGCGCAGAATCAGCGCTTCTTCGGCGCCTTCTTCTTCTCCGGAGGCGCAAAAACAGGGTTGGTCACATAAGGAAACGCAATGGCCGGCCGACGATATGACCGAACCAGAAGCCAGACACCGCCGGCAATCAGAAAAATGGTGTAGAAGATGCCGCGGCTCACGCCAAATATGAGCGATGCGTCGGGTTCACGGAATTGTTCGCATACAATCCGGGACACGGAATAGACCAGCAGGAACTCGGCGGAGAGCCGGCCCACATACTTCTGCGCGTCCGTCTTCCAGAACCGCCAATTCATCCAGAGCAGCAGGATGAGCCCCTCCGTGAATGCCTCGTACAACTGCGAGGGATGGCGCGGCGCGATCATGTCAAACGACAGGCCCGGCGCGCTGCGCGGGAAGACGACCGCCCAGGCCACATTGCTGACATTGCCCCACAGTTCGCCGTTGACAAAGTTTGCGAGGCGGCCCAGCAGAAAGCCCACGGGAACAATCGGGGTCACCATGTCGCCGAACTGAAGCAGCCTAATCCCGCACTTGCGCGACACATACCAGCAGGCAATCACCACGCCGACAAACCCGCCGTGGCTCGACATGCCCCCCTTCCACACCTCAAAGACAAACCAGGGCCGGCTCAGCGTTTCGGGAAAGGCATACAGGACGATGAAGCCCAGACGCGCGCCGACCAGCACGCCCAGCACCATGGCATACAGCGCGATCTCCTCCTGCGCCGCGTTGAGCGGGGAACGCCCCGCGCGCTGGAACACGCGGTGCATGAACACGGCAAACACGAATGTGGACACATAGGCCAGTCCATAATAACTGACGCCGATCTCCCCCCAGAGGTGGATCAGCTTTGGATCCAATTGGTCGACCCAGTGGCCGTTAACAAACATCGAAATGCCTCCCGACCGGCGTCATGTTTCTTCCGGAACCGCCGGCGGCGATTCCATGCAATCCACCCGGCGTCCGAGAAGATTGCCAAAGAAGTTCTTTGCCCAAAGGTTTATGTCGTCGAATATCGTAAAGAACACGGGCACCACAAACAGCGTCAGCACCGTGCCCACCGTCAGTCCGCCAATCCATGCCTGGCCCAGTCCGGAGAAGGTGGAGGCGCCGCCGGTCTTGGCCAGCGCAAGGGGCACCAACCCCAGAATGGTCGTCAGCGCCGTCATGATCACCGGACGGAACCGGTCCCGCCCCGCGCGCAGCACCGCTTCCGTGCGGTTGCCCGTCTTGGAATAGAGCTGGTTGATATAGTCCACGACCACGATGCCGTTCTTCACAATGACGCCGACCATGATGATGCAGCCGATCAGCGTGATCTGGTCGAACTGGTTGTCCATGAAATAGACCATCCAGACCGCACCGCCCAGGGCCAGCGGGACGCTCGTCATGATCGACATGGGCAGCAGCAGCGACTCGAACAGCGCGGCCATGACGATGTACACCAGTATGATCGCCATCGAGAGGGAGGAGGTGAAATTGAAGATATTGCTCTCCAGATCCTCCAGTTCGTCACCAAAATCGACATTGTATCCCGGCGGCAGGTCCAGAAGGGCGATGGACCGCTTGGCCTCCTCCTTGAACAGCGACAGGTTCTTCGTGTTCAGCTTGGCCGCGAGCGTGATGACGTTCTTGCCGTTCACCCGCTTGATGGACGTGGCGCTGCGCACCTTGGAGTAGTCGGTCAGCTCCTGAAGCGGGACCAGCTTCCCCGTCAGGCCGGGAACCATGACATTGTCCAGATTGGCCTGCGACTTGCGGTCCTCCTCGCGGAACTGGGCCCACACCGGAATCTCGCGGCGGCCCTGTTTCATGAAAGGCATGCGCGCCCCGCGCAGCGCCGCATCCACGGTCTGCGCGAGGATCAGAGGACTGACGCCCGCCTGCTGCGCCAGCGGCTGGTCGATCTTGATCTGCATCTCCTGTTTGCTCTTCTCAACATCGGCATTTACATTGGCTACATACGGGTTGGTGTCCTGAAGGATCTTCTTGAGCCGTTCCGCATAGTTTTCGAGCGTCTCGCGCTCGTCGCCGCGCACAAAGAGCGTTATGTCCGCGCGGTT
>CAIXUF010001278.1 GCA_903922535.1 Candidatus Hydrogenedentota bacterium | reverse complement strand
AGGCCGTCGAAGCCCCGGTCGAAGTGGCTGAAGCGCCTGCCGAGGTTGTCGAAGAAGCCCCGGTCGAAGTTGCCGAGGCGCCCGCCGAAGTCGTCGAAGCCCCGGCTGAAGTTGCCGAGGCGCCCGCCGAGGCAGTCGAAGCCCCGGCTGAGACCGCAGCAGCACCGATTGAAGCCGAGGTACCCGCGGAAGAGGCGGCGCCCGAGGCGGAAACGGAGAAGTAGTTCGACCCGTTGACAACCCGCGCGAGCGCCGTTCCCGAAATGGCGCTCGCGTTTTTTCTCTTTTACGATGGGCACGGTTTGCGCTCGCGCGCCTTGGGCGCCGCGGGCGGGCAGTATCGAGGAGACAGCAGTATGAACGCGTCAAAAACACAGCATCACAAGATGGCAGGCCAGACCATGTCCGGTGCGGACATGGTCATGCAGGTGCTCGCCGATGAGGGCGTTGACACGGTCTTCGGCTACAGCGGCGGGGCCATTCTGCCCACCTACGACGCCGTGTACCGCTGGAACCAAAACAGCCCCGACAACCGGATCAGACTCGTCGTGCCCGCCAACGAGCAGGGTGCCGGGTTCATGGCCGCGGGCTACGCCCGGGCCAGCGGCCGGGTGGGCGTGTGCATCGTCACCTCCGGCCCGGGGGCAACCAACTGCGTCACTCCCGTGCGCGACTGCATGGCCGATTCCATTCCCATGGTGCTCATTTCCGGCCAGGTGGCCCGCGCCGCCATTGGCACCGACGCCTTCCAGGAGGCGCCCGTCTTCAGCATCATGAGTTCCTGCGCCAAGCATGTCTTCCTCGTCAAGAACGAGGAGGAACTCGAGTCCACCATTCGCACCGCGTTCCACATTGCCCGCAGCGGAAGGCCCGGCCCGGTCGTGATCGACCTTCCCAAGGACGTGCAGAACTGGCACGGCGTTTACAAGGGCGAAGGCGTGCTCCCCCTGCCCGGCTATCAGCAGCGGATTGACGCGCTCAAAGCCGCTTCCATGCCCAGGGAAAAGGCCCGCGATTTCTTCCGCATGCTCAAGAAATCCAAGCGGCCCCTGCTCTACGTCGGCGGCGGCGTGATCCTGGCCGAGGCCTCCGGCCTGCTGCGCCAGTTCATGAAGCGCTACCAGATCCCGGCCGTCACCACGCTGACCGGCATCGGCGCCGTCGACACCACGGACGAACTGGCCATGCACATGCTCGGCATGCACGGCACCGCCTACGCAAACTACGCCGTGGAGGACTGCGATTTGCTCATCTGCGTCGGCGCGCGTTTCGACGACCGCGTCGCCGGACTGCCCCTCCGCTTTGCCGAGAACGCAGTCATCGCGCAGATCGACATCGACGCGGCCGAGGTCGGCAAGGTCAAGCGGGTCGACTGGAGCTACATCGCCGACGCGGGCGCCGCACTGCGCGACCTCATGGAATACGGCGCCGAAGTGCACACCGACCATCCCCGCTGGCTCAAGCACCTGGCCGACATGAAAAAGAAGCACCGCCAGGACTTCAACCGCGACAGCGAGATTATCCAGCCCGAGGCCGCGCTCGAGGTTCTCAACGGGCTGACCAGGGGCGGGGCAATCATCACCTCCGGCGTCGGCCAGCACCAGATGTTCTGCGCCCAGTACCTCGACTTCAAAGAGCCCCGCACCTGGATCACCTCCGGCAGCATGGGCACCATGGGCTTCGGCCTGCCCGCCGCCATCGGCGCCCAGTTTGCCCATCCCGGCAAACTCGTGGTGGACGTCGACGGGGACGGCAGCATCCGCATGAACATCGGCGAACTCGAAACCTGCGCCAACTACAACCTGCCCGTCAAGGTCCTGCTGCTCAACAACCGGGGCGACGGCATGGTTGTGCAGTGGCAGACCCTCTACTTCGGCGAGCGCTTCTCCGGCACGGACAAGCGGCACCACCGCAAGGACTTCGTCAGGACCGCCGAGGCCGACGGGTTCGAGTTTGCCCGCAGCGTGTCCAAATACGAAGACCTGCGCAAGACGATGGAGGAATTCCTCGCCTTCCCCGGCCCGGCCTTCCTCGAAGTCATGACCGACAGGCAGGCCTTTGTCTATCCGATGGTTGGCCCCGGCCAGCCCTACAAAGACATGCTCACCGGCCCCCACATCGAGTCCCGCGAGCACGGCCCCGCCGAAGGCGTGCTCGACCCGTCAGACTGCTTCTAGACCCGAAACAAAGATCAACTTTCATTGGGCCGTCGGCATGCCGCACGCGACCCTGAATGCCGTGCGGTATCGCGCGGCGATTGCCCATTCTCAGGAATCCGCCGACCGGCCGAAACAGCCGCCTTCTGAATTGAAGTCGTTCTATGAAAGCCCCACTACAGTATACAGATCCAGAGCTGGCGCACGAAAGCTTCGGCGGACTTTATACCGATCCGCTAAGCATGGGAAATGCACACAGGACAGCCTCAGCAAATTCATAGAGCCCATCGTAGTCGTACCGTTGTCCCAACTTTGGCGTCCAGTACCGCCCATGTGCCAGCCAGTGCCGGTACTTGAGGGCTCCACAAAGGTCTCCAACCAGTCTTGGCGAAACGTTGCTGTGTGCTTTCCATGCTTCGAGAATGTCGTCTTCCAGCGACACGCGCGCGCCCTTTGCCTTGTACAGCGCCCGAAATGCCTGCGAAAGATCGTCCTTTCTTCTTGCGTAGACACGTTGAAGATAGTCCATCCGAAACGCTGCCTCTAATGCGCCCAATATGGACAACGCGCCCAATTGGTGCTGTTCGACGAGTCTTTGTCTTAGCTCGAAGGCAATCTCTTCTTGACTATATCCGTCAAACCGTTTCTTATTCGCAGGCGTCGGCGAAAAGTACCGTTTTAGCGACTCGTCAACATCAGCGTAGTGCTCGCCGATTTCTTCGAGTTCCAGATGTTGTCCTGAGAAATTGACTCGGCTAGCCATTGGCTACTTCCGTCAGCGCTTGGAAGAACTCCTCTTGAGCCATTGGAAGGTAGCCTATTCTGGGGGGTTTTGTGGCAATCTTCCACTCCCACGCAACTGGTTCTGGAATCTCGGGACCGGGAGGAAGGTCCTCTCCACTTATCGATATGCGGACAGAAACCGTCGGTGCGGATGCTTTCGCATCGACAAGCACAAACCTGACTGTGCCGCCCGGTCCAACCATGTCCACACGGCCTTTTGCAGCGATCAGGTTGGTTCCAATGGGGTCAAGTCTTATCTTATTGCCGCCAAAAGAAATCAAGGCGGCCCTCACCTCATATTCGCCGATGAATTCTTCCACTAAAGTCTTTTTCGAATACGAGAGATCAACGGACTTGTCGTCCAGATAAGGCCGGAGCAAAGATTCCACCCGCTCGTAAAACCTGTCAAGATACGCTTTCCATTCCTCCAGTTGTTCATTCCAGTCGACAGTTGCCTGTTGGACCTTTTGCGCCTGTTTCTTGATGAAGATGTCGAATTCTTCCTTTGTCATGTCCAATTCCTTTCTGTGTGCGGGCTGTCTGGAAGCCTGGCTTCGTTTGCCTCTGCTGTGATGACTCCGCATCCAAGCCGGGCTTTGTCGATTCCTCCCGCCTTTCGCCAACGCTTCGCACCCGTTCTCTCTGACTGACTTTCCAATTGCCCACCCTCCCCGCAGAACCGGATGTAATTGGACTCTTTTTCGGGATTCAACTGGCGCTTTTCCGCAGGGATTCAACTTCCTCATCGACCGGCTATGTTCAGAATACACAATATAAGATATCTTTTTTGTTGTCAAGTTGCCCTGTTTGCCATGTTGCCCGGTTTGTCAAGTTACCCGATCTTCCCCGAGTAGCCGGACTTCTCGCGGCTGACACCGCCCGATATTGTTCTCAGTGCTCCGTGCCCGCATAAATCCACATTGCCTCGGTGTTGCCCGCGCGCTCGAACCCGCACTTGCGGTAGAAATCTATGGCCCGTCCGTCGGCGACGAGCATGTGTTGGTGAAAACCCTGGTAACGTGCCATGAGCATCTCCATCAGGCGGGTGCCGATGCCTTGCCCCTGATACTTCGGCAACACAAGCAGGTGCGGATAGTAGACCACCAGACAGCCGTCCGAGATGGCATTGCCCAGTCCCACGAGCGTTTCGCCGTCCCAGGCCGTGACGAGCGAATGGGACGCCAGCAGCGCCCTGTGCAGCAGCGCCGGTTTCTCCGCGGACGACCATTCATTGGCGCGATAGAGCGCCACAACGCCTTCGACCGGCAGATCGCGCGTCTCGCTGTATCGCAGGACCTTGGCATTCATGGGACGAGAAACCTCCTTCTGTTCCCGTTGCGGGGTGCGGCGCACCGCCTCAATGTCCGTTCGCGCGAAGCCCCATTGGCCAGGGCGCGGGCGGCAGACCGATCTGCATCTTCTCCGACACGGCCCCATGCCTGAACGATATCAAGACGCGGGACATGGGCCGGTCCCCCGGCCAACTGTAGTCCACCATGTCAGGGTTCGCAACGACCCCGGCAAGCCCGGCCTGATGGTTGCTGGTATTCATGCCGTACGCGCCAAAGATGGTCGCGACCGCCGCCAGCGACATTCCCGTTTGCACCCGCCGGAACTGCTCATAGGTCACCCCCGGATTCATCTGCACGGTCCCAATCTGCGTCGAATCAAAGGGATTCTGCGTGTCGGCACAAAGGCCGGTGACAACCCTCGCTGCCACGTAAACCACAACGAGCAGAAACGCACACCGGCAACTGTCCGAAGAAGGATCCCGAACATACATTCCCCTTTCTGCAGTTGGACCAACCTGAAATGACTATACACCGGGAGCGCCCCAACCTCAATCCCCCCGTACGCACAAACCCGCCCGCAATCCCCGTCATGGGGCGGCATGCGCCCGTCCTCAGGCCAAACACTCATCCCACCGGCAACATGGACTGCGTTACGGCACCATCACGGCGCAGTCAAGCCCGCCGCCCGAAAGATCCTGATTCCATCCCTCTCACCTCACCGGCAATTAATCACCCGCGCCGGCAATGAGGAAAGTCCCCTCCATGCGTGCCTTGTGCTCTTTGCCGTGATTCTTCTTCTTCTCTCTCAACCAAATGGAGCGCAAAGAAACGCGCTGCAAAGCCCGCATGTCCTGCCTTTGTCTTCTTCCGTGTCATTCGTTCCAATGTCTGTCATCATCTTGTTTTTTTTAGCAGAAGTTCATAATGCGCCATCGGCAAGCCATGTTGTGCAAAGCAGTTAGGGGTCGTCTTTCTCTATGCGTTCTTTGCGTTCTTTGCGTTCTTTGCGGTCATATTTCTTCTTGCTTTGACCGCATAGAGCGCAAAGAGCGCAAAGACTTCTCAGACAAGATCCGCACGTCTTGCCCGTGTTCCTTTCCGTACTACTATGTCTCAGAATCATTGCAAGCTGCGGTTATTTCCTACAGCGTGGAGGGCAGAATTCTTTTGCCCGCCTTTCTCGTCATCAACGCAAATCAGCAGAAATGTTTGCCTCACCCGGCTCATTCTGTGCCTTCCTAGACCCAAGACCCCAGACCCTAGACCCTTCTTTTTGGCTGCGGCTCTGCTGCTCCAGGTGTTCCGCGGTTAAAGCGTTCTTCCTTCGTTGCTTGCGGCCATGCCGCGCAGGCGTTCTGTGGTCAAAAAGCCCACCTCAGCCTCCCCCTTGCTTGCCCTTTTTCCTCCCCACTATCCGTGTACACTCACCTAAGAAATGCAACACTTGGTGCTTATATATAGGGGACAACATAACGGAGAACCGCGTCATGAACCTCAGCAACCTTGCCCAAGCCGAACCCTGGATGGACCACGAAGAGCGCCAAACCGCCGCCACCCTCGCCGCCGCGTTCGAGAAAAACTTTGCCGATCGCCAGATCCCGGAAGGCCCCTTCCTCACCCTCCGCGTCGAGAACTGCCTCGTGCACCACGCCCTTTGCCGCCGCCTCGAACGCGCCCTCACCCCCGACCCCGACGCGGACACACCGGCCACCATCACCACCGCTATTGCCGGACACATCGGCCGGGCCCGCGAACGCCTGCGCAAGGCGCTCAAAGAACTCGAAGACACCGCCGACAAGCTCGCCCCAACCCCCGAACAGCGTCCCAATTCCGCCCACAGGCGCATCCCAACCCGGGAAAGCGTCCCCGCCCTCCCCAACTTTCCCGCCACCCTGTCTGCCGTCAACGCTGATGCCAACCCCACCCCCAAAGACCAACCTCCGTCCCCGTCCCCCATAATCCCCATTCCTCCCACGCTTCCCACAACCCCCACTTCCCCACCCGCAGCCCCGCCCAAACCCGCCATCCCCGCCGCACACCCTCAGGCGGCACCCCAGCCCGTAATCCACGTGCCCAGAGTGGTCGCTTTCGATCGCAGCCCCAGCCACAAGGGATAACCCCACCCGGACAACGGAGACACCCTGCTTGTGCCACCAGGCACATTGGACCTTCTGTCCGGGTGCCCCAACGGTTTTTTGGAGCAAAAGCGGTCCGCGCACAAGCAACCTGCAAACGGCTGTCGGCTTCAGGAAGAATCTCCCGAAACCATGAATGCCATGGACTTTGCGGATAAGAATGGACACAAATCCGAATCACCCGCCGGGTTAATTCCATAGCGTCCATGCCGTCCATAAAGTCCATAACGTCCATGACTCAAGAACACTATGGCCCGCCCACCGCCGTTTCCAGGTTCAACGCCTGCCACAAGAGGCAAACAAGCAAGACCAGGCCCCTCATGGGATCGTGCAGAGCGTTCCCTCGCCGCAGCTTTGGCAGCCCGAGCGCCAGACATGACCTTCCCGCGCCAGCAGCGCATCCGCTTCGGACGGCCCCCAACTGCCCGCCCGGTATGCGCACAGGGGAGAGGCTTCCGGATCTGTCTCCCAGCCGCGGAGTACGGGATCAATGAGCCGCCACGCCGCCTCGATTTCATCGCTGCGGGCAAACAAAGAGGCGTCCCCCTTCAGCGCGTCGAGCAGCAGCCGCTCATAGGCGTCCGGCAGGATCACGCCGGGATAGGCGTCGCGGTACTGGAAATTCATGTTGACCGAGTGCGACTCGGCCACGGTGTCGGGCACCTTGGTCTCGAAGCGGAGCTGCATCCCCTCGTTGGGCTGGATGCAAATCGAAAGCATGTTGGGCGTGAAACACTCGTTCTCCGCCAGCTTGAACATGATGTCCGGCGGGGCCTGGAATTCCACAATGATCGTGCTGGTCCTTTCGGCCATGGCCTTGCCGGAGCGCAGATAGAAGGGAACGCCCTTCCACCGCCAGTTGTCGATGTGCAGCTTGAGCGCGGCGTAGGTGGGCGTGGCCGAATCCGGCGCGACGCCCTCGGCGGCGCGGTAGCCCCCGTACTGGGCGCGCACGGTGTCTTCCAGGGGGATCGGGCGGATGGCGCCGAGCACCTTGGCCTTCTCGTTGCGAATGGCGTCCGCGCTCAGCGAGGCCGGCGGCTCCATGGCCACCAGCGCGAGCAGTTGCAGCAGGTGGTTCTGGAACATGTCGCGCAGCACCCCCGCCTTGTCGTAATAGCCGGCGCGGTGGCCCACATCCACCGTCTCCGCGACCGTCACCTGGATGCCGGACACGTAGCGCCGGTTCCACACCGGCTCGAAAATCGTGTTGGCGAAACGCAGAAACAGAATGTTCTGCGCCGTCTCCTTCCCCATGTAATGGTCGATGCGGTACACCTGGTCCTCGCGGAACGCCGCGTGGACCTGCCCGTTTAGCGCCTGGGCGGAGGCGAGGTCCTCGCCAAAGGGCTTTTCGATGATGATGCTGCGCCGCCCCCGCGCGTCGTCGCTCATGCCGGCCCCCGCCAGATGGCCGCAGGCGGAACCGTAATACTCCGGGGAGGTGGCCAGGTAATAGAGACGGTCGGCCGGTCCGCCTTCCAGCGTGTTCAGATGGGCCTGAAGCCGCTGATAGTCTTCGGCGCTGTCGAGATTCCCCCGAAAATAGAGGATCTTTCCCTCCAGGGTGGCCCAGGTCGCATCGTCGTGGGACACCCCGCTGTGCTCTTTGACGCCGTCATGCAGGCGCGCCCGGAAAAACGCGTCGGTCCAGTCCCTTCGCGCCACGCCAATGATTTGGATGCCTTCCGGCAAGCGCCGCTTCTTGAAATTGTTGTACAGCGCCGGAATCAGCTTGCGCTGCGTCAGGTCGCCCGAGGCGCCGAAGATGACCACCGTGGTGGGTTTTGCATGCGTGTCAGGGGCATTCATGGTCTTCACTTCCCAATAGTTCGGCCGCTTCGTCATCAATGAACCACTGCACGGCTCCGTCTCTCAGGGAAACGCGCCGCGCGGGCGGGCCCTTCCCCGCGGCGCCCGCGCCCAGCACTTCCTTCAAGGCGCGCGCCTTCCCCGCGCCGGCCGTCATGAAAATGACATTGCGCGCGTTGTTGATGACCGGCAGAGTGAGTGTGATCCGTTCGGGCGGCGGTTTCGGGGAATCCAGAACGGGCACCACCCACCGCCGGGTCTCGTCCAGCGCGGGATGCCCCGGAAACAGGGACGCCGTGTGCCCGTCCCCGCCCATCCCCAGCAGGATCAGGTCGAAACGGGGAAAGCGCCCCGGCGGCGGCGCGAAGAAGGAGCGCAAATACGCCTCATACGCGTCGGCGGCCCCCTGGGGCCCCCGGTCCACCTCCACGGAGTAGATGTTCGCCTCCAGCAGGGGAACATGCCTGAACAGGCTCTCCTGGGCCAGCGCGTAATTGCTGTCCGGACAGACCGGCGGAACGCAGCGCTCGTCGGCCCAGAACACGTTCCACGCCTGCCACTTGATCCTGCCCCTTCGGGAGTGTTCCAGCAGGCCGGGCGCAATCATCTCCACCAGCGAGCCGCCGGACAGGGCGACCGTGAATATTCCCCGCACGGAAACGGTCTGGGCGGCCAGTTGCGCCACCAGGTCGGCTGCGGCCGCGCCTGTTCTCCCGCGGTTTGCGCTGATGATGATCTCGGGTTTCATGTTCCGCCGGACTTCCTTATGGGTGCAGGGTGACATTCTCAAGGCAACGGGTCACCAGCGCCGTCCATCCGGTCTGATGACTGGCCCCCAGGCCGCGCCCCGTGTCCCCGTCAAAATACTCATGGAACAATACAAGGTTCCGATCCCCGGAGTCATGTTTCCCCTCGTAGGGCCGCCGTCCGTGCGCATCGGGCAGGAACAGGCGCGCCAGGCGCCGCGCTATTTCGTCGGCCACCTCCTGAAGCGTGAGCAGGTTCCCCGAGCCCGTGGGGCATTCCACCCGGAAGGTGTCGCCGTAGTAGTGGTGGTAGATCTCCAGCGCCTCCACGAGCAGATAGTTGACCGGGAACCACACGGGCCCGCGCCAGTTCGAGTTGCCGCCGAACATGCGCGAGTCCGACTCGCCCGGAACATAGGCGACACGCGACGCCTGACTGCACGCCTCGAAAACATAGGGGTGTTCGGCGTGATGCCGCGAGAGGGACCGTATGCCATGGGGGGAGAGGAATTCAGATTCATCCAGCAGATAACGCAGCACCCGTGTCAGCCGTTCTTTGGAGGGGATCGCCAGCAGCCAGCGGTTCTGTCCCGAACAGCAATCCGCATGTGTCCAGGAGATATGGCGCGCCAGATCGGGCCGGTTGGCGATGAACCAATCAAAGCGCTTCTTGAATCCCGGCAGCAGGTCGATCTTCTCCTGTTCCAGCACGGCGACAGCGATCAGCGGCAGCAGCCCGACCATGGAGCGCACCTTCAGGGGCACCGGCGCGCCGTGATCCACCTGTATCTGGTCGTAATAGAAGCCGTCGTCCCCGTCCCAAAGGCCGCACCCGCCCAGGCTGTTCATGGCGTCGCTGATCTGGATGAAGTGCTCGAAGAACTTGGAGGCCATGTCCTCATGGGCGTCGCGCGAGGCGCTTTCCTCACGGGCCAACTCCAACGCCATGGACATCATGGTCAGGCAGTAGAAAGCCATCCACGCCGTCCCGTCGGCCTGCTCCAGCGTGCCCCCCGCGGGCAGCGGTTTGGAACGGTCAAAGACGCCGATGTTGTCCAGTCCGAGAAAGCCGCCGGAAAACAGGTTGCGGCCGTTCGTGTCCTTGCGGTTGACCCACCAGGTGAAATTGAGCAGCAGCTTCTGGAAGCTGCGCTCCAGGAAGGCATGGTCGCGCTGTCCGCACGGCGCGGATATCTTGTACACGCGCCACGCCGCCCAGGCCTGCACGGGAGGGTTGACGTCGTCGAAGGCGTACTCGTAGGCGGGAATCTGTCCGTTGGGGTGCATGTACCATTCCCGCAGCAGGAGCAGCAGTTGGGCCTTGGCGAATTCGGGGTCGATGCGCGCGAAGGGGATCATGTGAAAGGCCAGGTCCCACGCGGCAAACCAGGGATACTCCCACTTGTCCGGAACGGAGAGGACATCACGGCAGAACAGGTGCTCCCATTCCGCGTTGCGTCCCTGTTTGCGCTTTTCCGGCGGCGGGGGCAGGTTGGGATCACCCTCCAGCCAGTCACGGGTGATGTGGTGGTAGAACTGCTTGCTCCACAGCAGCCCGGCATAGGCCTGCCGCGCCACGGTCCGCGCGTCGTCCGCCATGTCCCTCGACAGCACCGACGCGTAAAACGCGTCCGCCTCCCGGATGCGCAGGGCGAACACCTCATCAAACGCGGGCCCCAGCGCGTCGGCGTCTTCCGCCGCGCCGCCGGTGAGACGCAGCCGCACCTGTGCCGATGCGCCCGCATTGAGGTGGAGCACGTGGTGCGGGGCGGCTTTGGTGCCATGGGGCTTGGCGCTGACGGCGCTTTCGTCGCCTTCCACCACACAGTCATGAAACGCATCCTTTGCAGGCCGCGCCTGGCCCAATTCGCCGTACAGGCGGTGGATGTTTGTTTCGTTGTCCGTGAAAAGGACGGGCGGCAGCGTTCCGGCGGGACTGGGGCCGTAGCGGAAAGACAGGGTGCCCAGCGTCTCGTGGGCCGTTTGCAGCAGACCGTTCTCAGCAAGGGAGATGCGCGGCTTGAGCGAGCAACCCTCATGTTTGCAGCCCCAGGACCAGGTGTTTCGGAACCACAGCGTGGGCAGCAGATGCAGCAGGGCGGATTCGGGCCCCCGGTTCTCCACCGTGATGCGGATCAGCACGTCGTCGGGCGACGCCTTGGCATATTCGACGACCACGTCAAAGAAACGGTTCCCGTCAAAGACGCCGGTGTCGCGCAGTTCAAACTCCGGATCCTGAACGCCGCGCCGCCGGTTCTCCGCGACCAGTTGGTCGTAGGGATAGGCCGCCTGCGGGTAACGGTAGAGCCCCTTCATATACGCGTGGGTCGGGGTCGAGTCGATGTAGAAGTACTCCTCCTTCACATCCTCGCCGTGGTTGCCCTCGGCGTTCGTCAAGCCGAACAGCCGCTCCTTGAGGATGGGGTCACGTCCGTTCCACAGCGCCAGCGCGAAACACAGCCGGCATTCCCGATCCGTGATGCCCAGCAGCCCGTCCTCGCCCCAACGGTAGGCCCGGCTGCGCGCCTGGTCATGGGTGAAACTCTCCCACGCATTCCCTTCCGCGGAATAGTCCTCGCGCACCGTGCCCCACTGCCGTTCGGACAGATAGGGCCCCCAGCGCTGCCAGTTTTCCAGCCGGGCATGCGCCCGGGCAAGTCGTTCCTGTTCGGCCGTCATGACTGCCCTCCGCGTGGATTGTTCAAATAAAGTTACGCCAAAGAGAACAGAACCGCCGATGCGGCCATTCCTGCAAGTGCAGGCCCTGTCGCCCGGTGCTCTATACTACTGTCCGCCAACTTCATCGATCTTTTCAAAGATTCTTATGCCGGCATTCCCGCAAGTCTTTCCGCTTCAGGATATGCACCACAGGGTCACAAAGGGGCACAGAGGGACGGGGCGGCCTCGCTGCGTTGGTTCATCCTGTACATCCTGTCAATCCATGTTAATAAGTCTTCTGCATTATTCCGTACTGTTTCCTCCTCTTGCCTCACTAGACCCCTAGACCCCAGACCCCAGACCCTTCTTTTGGTTGCGGCTCTGCTGTTCCAGGGATTCAGAAGATTCGGTGGTGGGCCGCGGGCGTTGGAGGCGCGGGTTCTGGCTGACGTACAATTCGGTTTGTCTGTTCCGGGCAATGAGGCCCGTGCAGCACGAAAGGACGTGGAACGATGGACAGCAACGGTTCGGGCATTTCACGCAGGCAGGTTCTCAGGGGAATGGCCGGGGCGGCCTTTCCGCTGATACTTCCCTCCACGGTCCTTGGCGTGTCCGCGCCGTCAAAGCGGATCAGTGTGGCCATGATTGGCCTTGGCCGACAGGCGATGCATGCGAATCTGAAACCCTTCCTTTCCTCCGAATACACCACCGTCACCGCGCTGTGCGACGTGGACGGGTGGCGGCTGGCGCAGGCCAAGGCCGAGGTGGACAGATTCTACGGGAATTCGGACTGCCGGACCTTCAGGGACTGGCGCGAGGTGGTGGCGTTGAATGATGTGGATGCCGTCATGAACAGCACGCCGGACCACTGGCATGTGCCGATTTCCCTGGCCGCCGTGCGGGCGGGCAAACACGTCAGTTGCGAGAAGCCGCTGACCCTGTCCATCGCGGAGGGGCGCATGCTTGCCGATGCGGTGAAACAGCGCGGCGTTGTTTTTCGCACCGACACGGAATGCCGGTCAAACGCCTCCATGCGCACCGCCGCGGAACTGGTCCGTAACGGGTACATCGGGAAACTCAAACACGCCGAGGTGGGGGTGCCGACCGGCGATGTGGCAGGCGGAGACGCCACGCCGATGCCTGTTCCAGACGACTTTGACTATGCGATGTGGCTGGGTCCGGCCCCCGAGAAGCCCTACACACTGGACCGGGTCCATCCGCGTCAGGGCTATGAAAGGCCGGGATGGATGCGCTGCCGCGATTACTGCGAGGGCATGATCACAAATTGGGGAACACACCTGCTCGATGTGTTTCAGCTTGCGCACGACTCGGAGCGCAGCGGCCCGGTTGAGGTCGAGGGCACCGGCGAATATCCCGCGCCGGGGTCGGGGCTGTGGAATGTCCTGCTGAACTTCAAGGCGCAGTTCCGCTTCGCGGACGGCGTTACCGTGGACTACGCGACGCGGGAGGCCCCGTATGTCCGTTTCGAGGGCGAGGAAGGATGGATTCAGAGCACCTGGATGACCGGCGGAAACTTCAAGGAGGGGCTGACCGCCAGTTCCGACACAATTCTCCAGGCCAAGCCGAAGGAGGGGGGCATTCATTTGCCCGAACGCGCCGACAAGGAAGACTTCATCTACGGCATCCGGACGGGGCAGCCGGTCATGATTGACGCAGAGATTGGCCACCGGACCTGTTCCATGGGCCAGCTCGCCCACATTGCGGTTCAGACCGGCCGCAAGCTTGCCTGGAACCCCGACACGGAACGCTTCGCGGACGATGACAAGGCAAACGCAATGCTCACGCGCGGCATTCGCGGTGACTGGATGAAGATGGGCGCAACCTGAGGCGCCGGGAGTCAACACGATGTTCCTATGCGGGCTTCTTGCAGTGCTGTCGGGAGTCTTCGGCGCAACCGACACGCCGAAAGCGTTGGACAACCCTTTCTTCGCATTCAAGAACAGCATGGAGACGGCCGGGCCGGCCTCGGTTGAAGACCAGGCGGCCCTGCTTGCGGACATCGGCTTTGCCGGTTTTGACAACCGCGATCTGGAGGGACTGGAAGAGGAACTGAAAGCCCTTGACCGGCATGGGCTGAAGCTCTTCACCGTGTACTTCTCCGTGCGCATCGACGTGGGCGAAACACCGTTCAACCCGCGACTTCCCGAGTTGCTGCCGCTGCTGAAGGATCGCGGGACGATCCTGTGGTGCAACACGACCAGCAAAATGCTCAAGCCTTCCGACGCCGCAGGCGATGAGCGCGCGGTGCTCCTCTTCCGGCAGATTGCCGATCTGTCCGCGCCCTATGGTGTCCGTGTCGCGCCCTACCCGCATATCGGCATGTGGGTCGAATCGCCGGAGGATACCGTCCGGCTGGCGGACAAAGTGGACCGTCCCAACTTCGGCACCTCCTTCAACCTGTTCCATTGGCGGGCGCTCGGCGACCGAAAACGCCCGCTCGAAGAAGTCGTCCGCGGGGTCGCGCCCCGCATGATGGTCATGTCGATCAACGGCAACGACGGGACCACCGCCGTGTCAGGCATTTCTCCCTTGCAGGAAAGCCAAACGGAGGAGTATCTTAACGTCCTGAAGGCCTTCCACGCCGCCGGATACAAGGGACCGGTGGGGCTGCAATGCTATCGCATCCCCGGAGATCCCAACGTCCATCTCAGGCGCTCCATGGCCGTGTGGAGGAAGCTCAGGGAACACTTTGTGGGAGGAAATGATTAAAAGGGGGACGGGAGACTTGATATGGGAACGAACCGGTTCCGTGGATTCACCCTCATAGAACTGTTGGTCGTAATCGCGATCATCGCAATACTTGCGTCGATCCTGCTTCCCGCGCTGTCCCGCGCCCGGGAGTCGGCACGCCGCGCCAGTTGCCTCAATAATCTCAAGCAACTGGGCCTCGCGTTCAAGATGTACACCGCCGAGGCGACCGACCACAAATTCCCGCCCAACACGTACCTGTACGGCGACGACACGGGGCCAAACTCGCCGTTTGATTTCGATTTCTTCTTTCAGGGAAACACTGTTTACCCCGAGTATCTCAACGAATTGAATGTCCTCTTTTGCCCCTCCAACCCGAACTTCGCGGGCGACCTGCGCTCGGGCGTGTTCAACTGCCAGAAAGACAGGTCCCTGGTATGTCCGTGCCGTTTTGGAAGGCGTTCCTACATCTATCTCTCCTGGGTCACCACCCCCGAACACTTCCTGACAGAAAGCGCCCGTTCAAATGCGCGCGACTTCAAAATGTCGGATATAAGCCAGACGACGATGTCGATGCTTAAGGACCTGCATTTTCCCCACACCCGGGATCTCGCGGTGCGCAGCGCCATGGTGGACAAAGACATCCCTTTCAGCGAGTACACCCCGGGTGACCCGTTGATACTGTATCGCCTGCGGGAAGGCATTGAGCGCTTCTTCATCACGGACACAAACAATCCGGCGGCGTCCTCAACGGCCCAGAGCGCAATTTCAGTGATGTATGACGAACTCGGCGCAAACCTCAGGCGGGACAGGAACAGGTTCAATCATGCGCCCGGAGGCTGCAATGTGCTGTATATGGACGGACATGTGTCGTTTGTAAAGTACCCGGGCGACTGGCCCGTCACCGTCGCCATGACTTTTATCATGGGATACTATAATCCGTTGTGGGAGAGGAATATGGAGTCCGGCAGTCCGTACCCGTGACATGGCCGGTGCCGACTTCGGAACCGGGAATCTCCTTTTGCCTCCGCGGATCCAGGCGCATTGAGCCAGGCACACGGAGGCATGCCGGGAAGAAACAGTGGGTGTCGTAACGGGCGAAGGGATAACGTCCATGGACATGGCAGGCGATTCTGCAACCGATTCAGATGCCGCGTGGAACATTCCGCGGCCCCATGTCCGGCTTTGGCTGACGCTGGCACTGGGCCTGCTCGGCATGTTCCTCTTTCCTTTTGGAGAGGGATTTGCCCCCGACGCCTTTGCCCATGTACACCGCCTGCCGCTGTTCGCATGGATGGCCGTCGCATTCGGCGGCGTGCTGCTGATTCATCGCGTGGAAAACTGGACCATGCCGGGAACCCAGGCCCTCCTTATGGACCTGGTCCTGGCGTTGTCCCTGATCGTTTCCGTGGGCGTTGGGGAGAATTGGGGACAGGATCTGGGAAACTTCTACTGGCTCTGTTTTCTTCTACTGCTCCTGATCATGGGCGCTTCGGCTTTCCGCGTGCGTTCCCTGCGTGAGGCGGGTGCCGGTTCGTTGAGGGAAGCGCTGCTCCGCGGCCCGTCCATTGCGCTGACGGCGCCGCTGCTGCTGTATGCGTCCCGCCCGGTCGGCGGCAACAGACCGTCCTCAAAGCTGCACAGGCTGTCGGGAGCGCTTCTTTCCGTGCTGCCTCATGTGCTTGCCGCGGGCTTTGCCTTGCCCTTCCTTCTTTCGGTGTGTCGATGCTACAGGCTCGCCTCCGGGTTGGGGCTGATGTGGCAGGCCTTTACTGTATGGGCATGGATCGGGTGCGCCCTGCTCTTCGTGCTGAGTCCCTGGCCCGCGAATCCCCGCGTCATCCAAAGGAATGACCTCACGAAGGCACGCAGGCGGGCTTCGCTGGCCACCATCGCCCTGGTGGCGATCCTGCTGCTTCAAAAGGTAATCCTGCGCGAGTCTGTGCTCTTCCTCATGTTCTTTCATCCGGCGTTCATATGGGGAGGGATTGTGTGCGTCCTGGCCGTTGTGCTGGTCCCGTGGCCCGAGTATCCCGCCCTGCCCAGGCTGGACGAACTTTCAACCGCGCGCAAAATGGGGTCCTTGGCCACCGCCCTGTTCCTCGCGATGCCACTGGCCGCGCTGGGCTCCTTTGCCTGGGGCCCGTTTGTCCATATCGTCAGCGGCCGGCTTTTCGCCAGCACCTTCAACCCCGACGACGCCGTCGGCGGACTGGACCAGCCGTCGCTCCAAAAGTGGTTCTTCCTGTCCGCACTCTTCAGCGCGATGGTGCTGCCCTATGTGGCGGCGACACGATGGATGAGCGACCGCGGAAGCCGGCGGGGATATTGGGCGTTTGCGGTTCCCACCATCGCGCTGGGCCTGTGCCTGCTGAGCATCCTGACCCTGCCCTTCTACGGGCTCATCCAGTACATCGGCGAGATGGGCTGCACCGTGCGGCGCCTGTCCGGGATGGCGGACGGCGTGGCGGGCTATGGCATCGTGCTCGTGTTTCTGTGCTGGGCCGTCTGGCCGTCCCGAAAAGAGCCGGAGGCCTGATGACCAGGGGAAGCGCACACTTCTGACACCGCGGACCATGTCCCGAAAGGAACAAAGGGAGAACCGCCACCTGAGGGGGTGCGATTGGGAGCGGCGTCCATTTTTTGAACATGGGCTGCCCAGAATCCGGACAGTAATATCCCCGCCCAGCGCATGAGTTTTTTGTTCTCCCAAGCCATCGTTCCGCTCTAATCCACTCCAAAGAAAAGGGTTATGTGTTGTCTCGTGCATCCATATGCCGGAACGGCACATTTATTGCTAATTGTGAGAAAAGCTGTTGCCGCATCCGGCAAGGTCTAACACCAGGAATTCCAGAGGATGGGAGGCTGCGGTCATGGATAACGTCACATTTTCGCCGCTCTACCCAACTCTCATGAAGAATGACTTCATGAAAACTGCTGTGTCGGCCTTTGGGAAGCGCCCGGCGCTGCCGAGTGTCCTCAAATTGGTTTCGGGCGGGGGTGCGGTCCAACCACGGATACGGACGCCGGCCAATCATCCAACCGCGGCACCAAATCCCCCGGAGGCAACCGGCAAGAAGGGTGTGTTCCCCCGGAAAGACAAATCATGGGTTGTGGCTGTCATGCCTTGGGGTGAGACGGCCAAAGGTCAATCACAGAGCAAGACAAAAGAGGAAAGGGTCAACCATGCGTACGGTAACACTTGTGTCATGTTGCACGATTCTGGTGCTTGGGGTGTCTGTCGGATGCCGCACAACACCGCCGTTATCCCGTGATGCCCAAGCGAAGGCGCTGCCGAGCGCCGAGACTGAACTCGGCTGCATCACCATGTCCACGCCGAAGTTCACTCCCATTCTGACCACGCAGAGCAAGGAGAACACACTTGACTTTGACACGCTCAAGAGCATGCCTGAACTGCAAAAGTCTGTCCGCCAGGCCAATGTCGGAGTCAGTGACGCCTATTACCATTCAGCCGCCTTCGCGCTCGGATTGTCCCTGGCGGGAACGCAAATCAGCACGAGCAACGGCATTTACAGCAATGCCAATCTCAGTGCGGCCCTCGATTTGGCAAAGCTATTGAGCCAGTTGTCCACCGGCATCACCCCCGGCAACCTTCCGTTGACCGCCAATGGCTCGTTCGGCACCGGCCACAGTTCGTCCTACACGGAGACATTCACTTCACCCAAGGTGCCTGAGCTGCCCAAGTCATCGCTCAGCGCCGACGACGCGCTGAAGGCCATCGTCTCCCTGCTGAGCCCAAGCAGTCCAACGCCGACATTTACCTTTGACGCCCTGACCGAGGTGAAGTTGATGGCAGCACTGCACAATGCAATGGTGAACACGGAGGCGTTCTACAATTTCGATGACATTGTGGGCATGGTCGCCAACAGGCAGGTTACGGGCACAGGTCCCGGCATTTGGGCGCCCTACCGCATGCAGTTCCTGGTCTCTGTCACGCCCGGATGGTACACGACCTTGAATCCCTGCGATGCCGTGCTTGACCTGCACATGGAAGACCAGGGGCTGCAGGTTCTGTACGTGGCGCCGGACGAGTCCTCTCAGGCGGTAAACGAGTTTACCTCTTCGGTTGACCAAATGGCGCTGGCGCTGCAGCTTCAGGGCGCGTTTCAGGCGGTCGCCGTGAACGCGGCATTCAACTCTCTGGCTGCATCCGCGCGCAGGCTTGAAGGCCTTCGGCAGAACACGCTTCACATCGTGTCATATCCGGACAAAGACACAATCCGCCTGCGAATGCGTCCCGCGGTCGTGCCGAACAGACTGAACAGCGAACTGCAGCCGACAAGCATGCTCTTCACGGCGGTGGTGTTGGCGCGGCAGGACATCCAGGTCAACCCTCCCCCAACCAGCACCCCTGACAAGTGTGGCAGCCCAGACGGCGACCATGCCCGCCCTGCGGACACTTCGACCCGAAATGCCGTTCCTCCGCCCAGCGCACCCGACACGGGCGGCCAACCCAAAGCGCCCACCCCTCCCGCCGGGCCTGACCGCAATTCCGGAAATGAGCAACCGCTGCCGGGCATTAGTTTCAAGCGCTGTGTCAATCTTGGATACAACGCCTTCTTTGAACCCGTGATGGCGCTTCGGGACACGGAAGTCGTTTCCGGAGTTGCCCGCGCATGCTATGAGGCGCCCAGCCAACGGGATCGCTCGAAACACTATTATGTCACCACACTCAAAGATGGCAAACCCGAGAACGTGGCACTCATGCCGCTTCTTCCGCAGTACAAACTGCCGCCGGAAAAGGAGAAGCCCTTTGAGTTCTCCAGTCAGGCATATGGGTTTGTGGATTTCGATGCAAAAGGCAATGCAGCGGTCTATATCAGCTTCGCAATCAGCAATCCGCCGCTGGACCATGGCACCGTCCAGCCTGTCACACTGAAGGTTCTCCCCTATGGATACAGCCGCGATTATTCCGGCTCCAGCGCCTTGGGAGGCGTAATCCAGATGGAAGTTCCCGGTCTGCGCGCGGGCGCGAAGAACCTTGATGCCCTTCAGGAGCGTGTGATCCTCTGGGCGCATCGCCAGGGCGCGGAGGGGCAGGACCAGGACATCACGCAGGAACTCGTGCTTGTGTGCCGCAAGCGGCCCGTGGAAACCGCCGCCAGCAAGCCCCCGTCCATCACAATCAACAAGAACGGCGTGCAGGGCACAATGCCTCCGGAGGCGGTCAGTCCCTCAATCACCGCGCTGGTGAGCCCCAACGCGAAGGTTCTTCTGAAAGAGACGAAATAACGCTCGTGAATCGAGTAGGGGGAGGGGTTGCCCCTCTCCCCCTCTCACACCACCGGGCATACCTGCTCGGTACCACGGCGGTTTCGTTCATTGTTGAACGTTTCGTACCTTTTGACCGGGTCGATGAGTTGTTGTTTTGCGAACCATT
>CAIXUF010001277.1 GCA_903922535.1 Candidatus Hydrogenedentota bacterium | reverse complement strand
CCTCGGTGGGCAGGCGGAACACATGGCCGGTGGCTCCGGACAGAACCTCGCAGCATTCCGTTGCCTCAACCCAACTGATTTCCTTGGCGGGCAGGTCTTTGTTCTCATCGGTCATGGGGCGCGCGTCTGGACCGTACAGGGCACACAACTGCGCCGTGGTGGTAAGCGTGGCGGCCATGTAGAAGGGTTTGGAGATGGTCACCTTGTGCTGCGGGCGCTCGCGGTCCCAGCCGCCCTCGCTTTCGGGGGAGCCCATGAGGAAACTGCCCGCGGGGATCAGCACCATCTCCATCACCGCCTTGCCGTGGAGGTTCACCGTGGTCTTCTTCACGTCCGGGCCGGGCTGCGGGTCGAAGGTAATCTTGAGCGACTTCATCAGTTCTTCCGCCCGGGCCTTGCGCGCGGTCTGCGTTTCAGCGGAACGCTGCACAAAGTCTTCCTTGCCTTTGGCGACAATTTGCAGGGCCTGTTCCTGGACGGCGTGCATTGCCGCCGCGTCGACGCGGCAGTTCACTTCTCCTTTGTGCGGGTCAGTGCCGTTCAGGTATTCCTCGACGTTGGTGTAGCCGTCGCCGTCCGCGTCAGCGCTGCCGTCGGCTGCGTTGTTGGGATCAAAGCCGTGTTCTCTCTCCCACGCATCGGGCATGCCGTCACCGTCCGAGTCTTCGATCGAGGTGCCTTTGTCGAGTTCAGGCCAACCGCCCACATCCTGCTGCGAATCGATGATTTTGCCCGTGCCGGTGCGGACTTCTTCCATCAGCCGCGTGTCGGCGCTGTCGCGTTTGGGCAGCGTGGCGCCGCATTCGGCAATTACCCGCTCAAAGGCCTTTTCGGCGCTGTCGGTCGCCACTTCCGGGCAGGGGAAGGGATCGGGCACGATGACCGTGGAGAGGAAGCTTTCCTTGTCGGCACCCTCGATGGGCCGAACCACGCGGCGGTTGTCGGCGGTGGCCTTTTCGTTGCCCTCAATCACGTTGCCGGAGAGCCAAATGCGGGCCATGTCGTCACCCGGTTCAAACAAGAGCGCCCGGACGCTTTTCTTTGTGAAGGGGCCGGGCTTGGCGTAGCAGTTCACGTAATTCATAAAGCAGGGCGCCTCGCGCGTGTACCCGGCCTTGAAGCCCCAGTCGTAGAGAACATTGTTGCGGAAATCGAGCAGCAGTTTGTCCACGCGCGGGTTGCGCGAGGCACAGTGGGCGTAGATGCAGTGGTGCATCGTCATGCCGCCGTCGCCGCTGAGGATGGAGCCCTTGCTGTGCTCACCCTTGGGATGGAACGATTTCGAGAGCGCCTCGGCGATGATGCTCCACTGCACGGTGAGGTTGTGCACCGCGCCGAAGGAACTCATCGTCTCGTCTATGTCCCACGACATGGAGCAGTGGTCGAGGATGCTGTTGTTGCCGCCGAAAATGCCGAAGGCCATTTGCTCCTTGCGTGTGACATCGCCCGAGCGGAAGCGGATGTGGCGGATGATCGCGTCGTTTGTGCCCAGCACGAACTGATAGTCGCGCAGGCAGATGCCGCCACCCGGCGCGGTCTGGCCCGCGAGTGTGAAAAAGGGCTTGGGCGCGCGCAGGTCGGCCTTCAGTGCGATGGTGCCGCCCTCCTTGAACAGGATAATGCGCGGGCCGTCGGTGTCGATGGCGGCACGCAGACTACCCCCGATGGGCGGGTCGCCGGGTGCATAGTCATCCAGCGTGGTCACGTAGATCACGCGCCCCCCGCGCCCACCGGGCGTGAACGCGCCAAAACCCTCCGCGCCTGGGAAAGCGCGGTGCAGCGTGGTGTCGTCGGCCAGCGCGGCAACAGAGACAATCAGACAGCACAGTATAGGCGACAGGCGTTTCATCGGGGCTCCGTGCTGGGGATCTCCAGCAAACGCGCTGATCGTCACGTCCCCTCCGTCATCCCAGTGAAAGCGGGGATCCAGTCTTCTCGCGTGTGCTCGGGTACTCGCAACGGGCCTGGATTCCCGCTTTCGCGGGAATGACGTACCTTGGGGTCTTCTCTCAATAGTGCAGCCGAGCGTGGAAGTGTCGCGCATTGTCAAGGCCTCCTTACTTGGCGACCTCATTCCATCCCGGCAATGAGACGGAGGCGCGGTAGTTGGACTCGTTGTAGAGCGGATTGCGCGTCGGCTTGTAGAGTCGGCCGGATTTGGGCTTGTCGCCCTGTGTGTAGACCCACAGCTCATTCGGATCCCAGACGACAATCTCGTCGCGGCAGTCGCCGGTCACGTCCAGCACGGCGTAGCACATGTCGGGATGGCCGTCGGCGGGGAAGCGCACCACCCGCCGTCCCCAGCCATCCCACAGGCCGCCGTCGTCAGGGTTAACCGAAAGCGCAACCAGTTCGCCCGGCTGGCCGGTCCAGTTGACCGGCTGGCACATGCTGCCGTGCTGGAAGGGCTCGAAGTCGGTGAGCAGCTTCCCGTCGGCGTCGAAGATGTGGATGATGCCCTGGTTGCCCCAGAAGTTGACCGTGATTGTTTCGAGACCGGACAGGTCGGGCCGGAAATCGGCCGTGCCCGGATTCTGCACATGCCCCAGGAACAGGTGGGACATGATTCTTCCCTGCACGTCGATTTGCAGCATGCCCTCATCGCTGCCGGCGACAAGCAGCCGCGGCTGGGCGTCGTCCGGATGGGTCTTCACGATGGCCACGCCGTCACAGTGATCCTGCAATTCCTTGTCGAGCGACCACAGCAGCTTGCCGTCGTGATCGTAGAGCGAGTAGCCGATGGCTAT
>CAIXUF010001276.1 GCA_903922535.1 Candidatus Hydrogenedentota bacterium | reverse complement strand
GCCGAATGGGAATACGCCTGCCGCGCGGGCACGACGACGCCATTCAACACCGGCGAGACCATTACCACTGACCAAGCCAACTTTAACGGCCTGGAGGCGACCCCGTTCAACCCCGCCGGCTTATTCCGCGGCGTGTATACGCCCGTGCGCGGCTTTCCGCCCAACGCCTGGGGCCTCTACGATATGCACGGTAACGAGGCTGAATACTGCCAGGACCGCTGCTTTCGCAAATACACCGCCGAAGAAGTGACCGATCCCATCGGCCCCGACAGTGGCAACGCCCGCGTGCTGCGCGGTGGCAAATCCACCAGCAAGGCCTTCTTCCTCCGCTCCGCGTTCCGCTATGGCTACACGCCCTACGTCGGCTACGGTTTCCGCGCAGTGATGGAGTTGCCGAAGTGAGAAAGACCTACTCGCGATGAAGGAACCGGGATGCTTACCTGGATTCCTGCGTTGGAGGGTTTTCGACACCCATAGTTTCAAGCTGCATGACGAGCGGCGGAAGTCTCTTGATGCACACGGTCCAGAGATTCTCGTAGAGGATGTCCCCGTATTCATGGGCGATAATGTTTCGAAGCGCGATAATCGATCGCCATGGAATGTCTGGATTGCATTCGCGCGTCTCTTGGGACACGCCCCGCGCCGCTTCGCCGATGATCTCCAAATTGCGTTCCACGGCATTGCGCGTCTTGCGGTCGTTCAGAAAGGATTCGAAGGATATTGCGTTGGTGAACTCAATGGCCGTCTTGGCTGCGTCCAGCATGTCCCAGAGGCGCGCCATGTCCTTAATGTCAGGCTGCATAGACCACCTCGGCCGTATTGAGGATCTCCCTCTTTCTCCATGGATTACGCAACGCTTCCTTCACGACGATATCAACTGGACGCCCGTGGCAGGCTTCCAGTTCTTCCTTCATTTCCTGCAGGTCGAACAAATCCAGGGTTGCGCCGGGTTCAAAACTAACGAGGAAATCGAGGTCGCTGTCCGGACCAAAGTCGTCGCGCAGCGCTGAGCCGAATAGGGAAAGTTCCCTTATGTGCCACTTGCGGCAAAACACCGCTAGGATCTCCCTGTCCAGCGTGACGTTCGCATTCATGCCGTCGGCTCCATGAGTGTGTCTGTGGTTTGCAAACCAC
The DNA here is from genome assembly GCA_903922535.1 of Candidatus Hydrogenedentota bacterium. The sequence continues at coordinate 1,762 of CAIXUF010001276.1, read as the reverse complement.
GCATTCCATGTATGTTTCCAACCGATATTGTGAACTCACACACATGGAGAATCAAGCATCCGCAAGGCAGTGAAGGTCGGCCTGAAATGACAGTTCCAGGAATTGGGCCAAGACGGCCCTATGCAAGCTTGCTCATAAAGGCGCGGCAGGGCGCGCCGTCGGCGCCGACGAGGCGCATGGGCAGCACGACACACTCGTATTCGCCCGCCTCGCATTGCGACAGCCGCAGGTTCTCCACAATGAACACCTCCGCGCCCAGCAGAATATTGTGCGACTCCTCCAAGGTTTTGTACGGACCCACGGAGGGGCCGTCAAAGCCCACCATCCGAACGCCGTCGGCCACCATGCGTGCGGCGGCGTCAGCCTCTATGCCGACGTAGCCGGTGTCGAAGGGGGCATCGTCCGGGACTTCGGAATTGCGGGTGCGAATCAGGATGCGCGGGGGCAGGGGTGCCGGGGGCAGATCTGCTGCGCGGATCGATTCGAGACCGCGCAAATCGAGCAGCAGCGCGTTTCCAAAGAAGACCGACGTGTCCAACTCGTCCAGTTTCTTTCCGTTGTCCAGAAAATGCCAAGGCGCGTCGCAATGGGTGCCCGTGTGGGCGGACAGCGACAGCCGTGACAGGTTGTACGGGGCGCCCGCCGCCATGCGCACCACGGGCTCGAATTGAAACTCAGTGTCGCCGGACCAGACGGTCATGCCCGGTTGCATGGGGATGGTCACATCGATCCAATCACAGTTCATCGGCGGTCTCCCTCTTTGGCTTTTCAGGCATAGCGGCCGGCGGCGGCATTTGCGCGCACGCGCAGCAGGTCAAGGAACATGCGTGTGGAATCGGTCAGTGGATTGACGCGCGATTTCGGGCTGTTCACCCAGCGGACCGGGATCTCGTCCACGCACAGCCCGTGCATAGCGGCAATATAGAGCAGTTCCGCGTCGAAGGAGAATCCGTCGAGCGTCTGCCGCGAGAAGCATGCCCCGGCGGCCTGCGCGGTGAAACCCTTGAAGCCGCACTGTGTGTCGAGGAACGGGGTGAGCCCCATGCCGCGCAGGAACAGGTTGTACACGCGGCCCATATGCTCGCGGTACCAGGCCTGCCGGATCTCGATGCGCGACGCGGCCAACGCGCGCGAACCGATGACGATGTCGGCGCCCGTCTCGAAGCGCGGCCAGCAGGCGTCAATCTCCCCAATCGGGGTGGACGCATCTGCGTCGTAATAGAAGCGGTACGCGCCGCACGCCTCCTGGAGCATGCCGCGCCGCGTTGCGGCGCCCTTGCCCCGGTTGCGGTAAAGCCGCACCAGCTTCACGCCGTCGAAGGCGCCCGCCACGGCGGCCGTGCCATCACGGCTGCCGTCGTCCACGACAATGATCTCGGAGTCATAGTCCTGCCGGGCGAGATAAGCGCGCACGAGTTCCAGCGTCGGACCGATGCGCTCTGCCTCGTTGTAGGCGGGTATGATCAGCGAAAGATGCATGGGTGACCTTCACCGCATGGGACCGGGAATCAAGGAAGAAGGGGCGCGGCCATGCTGGGGCCGCGACCCGGATGACTGCATTACTTGATCGGCTGGAACCAGATGTTCCGGAACTTCACGGGGTTGCCGTGGTCCTGGAGCATGAGCGGCCCGGCCGCTGCGTCGCTGTCGCTGACGCCGCCCGGCGTCGGGCTGTCCAGTTCGGCGTTGTCGTGGACCAGAATGCCGTTGTGAAGGACGGTGATGCGGGCGTTCTTGATCTTTTTGCCCGCCGTGTCAAACT
>CAIXUF010001275.1 GCA_903922535.1 Candidatus Hydrogenedentota bacterium | reverse complement strand
GCCTCAAGCGTCTGGGTGCGGTTGGGGTGGCGCATGTGGGCGATTGAAAGCAGGGCCTCAAGCTGGCGCATGAGGGTCTGCCATGTCTGGTGGAATTCGGCTTGCGTGCCGAGCGTGGTTAGCATGGTGTTCATGGTTGCCTTTCTGCCCGCGTACGATGCCCACGGGCGGGCGCGGTGTTCATTCAAATGCGACAAGGTTCTTTTCACGGAGAGAGACATAGCCGGGGGTGTGGTCGCTGGGGCGTCCGATGACCACATGGTCAATGATGCGGATGCCGATGACCTTGGCGGCTTCGATCAGGCGGCGCGTGATGTCCACGTCTTCCTTGCTGGGGGTAGGGTCGTGGCTTGGGTGATTGTGCGAGATCACGATTCCGGCCGCGTCCTTCACGATGGCCTGTCTAAGCACATTACGTGGCGCGACAGGACAGGAGTCGAGCAAACCTCGGTGGCATTCGGTCGGAACCTCCAAAACCTTGTTCTTCGTGTCGAGAAGCGCAACGAAGAAAACTTCCTGTGAGTCGCCGTGTGCGGCGGCGTCCATGAGGGGGCGCATGAGGCGGTAAGCGTCCTCGGGCGTGCGGATGGCGGGGCCTTTCACGGCGACGTACGCGGCGCATGATTCCATTGCGGCGGCGTAGTCCATGGCGAGTGCGAGGGTGTCGGGATTGCGTTTCATGGTGCGGGTTCCTTTCGGTCAGTCGTGGGAGTGGAAAGAGGCGTCGCCGAAAACAAGGCCGGTGCCGAATCCGAGGGCCTCTGAACAGGCGCGGATGGTGTTTCCGCTGGTGATCACGTTGTCGATGATGAAGGTGCGGCGGCAGGGTATGGGCTTGCCGTCCTTGCGGGCGATGTGGTGCTCTGCCACGCTCACGGGTGCGCCCTTGGTGCGGTGGCGGTCGCACGCGCTCGGCGCGGGCTCTGTGCGGGTGAGGATGTCGAGCACGTCGGCCCCGCCTTTGACGTGGGCGGCGATGGCCTTCGCAAGGCGGCGGTTGGCGGTGGTGTCGCCGGTGTGGTCGGGGGCGGGTATGAGGTGGCAAGGCCCCCACACGAGCGCGGCCATTTCGGCGGCGGCTACCTGCAAAGCGGCCTCGGGGCAGGCGGGGTCTTTGAGCATGTAGGACAGGCCCCGCGTCTCGCGCTCAAACTGATTGAGCGGGCGCGTGCGGGGTGACACGTAGCGGCGTGCTGCGCGTGTGGTGCGATACGGGTTGAACGTGCTGTTCATGGTGTGTGTGTCCTTTCTGCGTAGCCTTGCCGGTCTCTCACACCCAACGAGGTGTGACAAAACGTCTGCTCGTTGCTGAGTTCTGAATCCTCACTAGCGGCACCCGCCGCCGTGATCGCCAAACTCAAACCGGCCCTGCTCTGCAATCTGTAAAGTTTCTGATTCATAACGCTGCCCTGTTCCTTGAGCCTTCATCCTCACCTGTACCCGGATGAAGGTCTGGGAACAGGGGAAGTTGTGCAGCGTTCAGAAACGGCGGATTGCAGACAGGACGGTGATGGCGTGTCCGGAACGTGGGGAACGCGGAAGCGGACGGTCAGGAGGGACGGATGACCGGGAGCCTGCCCCTAGCCGCGCAGTGTGCAACGGGCATGACAAAGGCGGTATCCCGCCGCCGCGAGTAGCCGAAGCGTTGGCGTGACCGTGTGCAACGGCGCGGCGTCGGTTCCGGAAGCGGCATGAGTGGCGGCAACGGCGGTGTATCGTGCCGGCCTTGGATTGGGAGGGTCCGGGAGGGAAAGGCCCGGCCTATGGCTGCCGCAGGCGATCCGCGCGTCAGCGCGTGTGCGGGGAGCCGCCGGAGTCTGCGCGTATCCCGCGCAAGCGCCCCCGCCCGGAGGGAATGGCGGCGGGGCGGCGGCGTCTGGCAGCGCCGCAGGCGATGACCTTTACGGCGCGGGGCTGGGGGTCCCCGCGCCGCTCAAAGTACGGGCGGCACCCTAACCGATTTCGCATGGCATTTTGCGCAAAACATGTGTGCAATATTTTGTGTGAATTTTCAAAATTAGTGTCTACTGCCAGAGGCCACCGCCCCCCTTCCCCCCGATT
>CAIXUF010001274.1 GCA_903922535.1 Candidatus Hydrogenedentota bacterium | reverse complement strand
CTCCTTGGCGTCACGCAGCTCGCCCTCTATCAGCTTTCGCTCTGTAATGTCGCGTATAATGCCCACACCGTGCCATTCCCCCTTGACCTCCACGGCGGCCAGGGCAATTTCTATGGGAAACTCGGCGCCATCCCTTCTGATCGCTGAAAGTTCGAGCGTCTTTCCCACCGCGCCGCCTTCGCCCGTCTGTTTGAAACGCTCAAACGCCGGTTCCTGGGCTGCGCGGTATTTCTGCGGTGCGAGAAGCGCATGCAGGTCCTTGCCGAGCGCCTCCTCCTCGGACCAGCCAAAAACCCTGCCTGACGCATTGTTCCAAAAGGATATTCTGCCCGCCGGGTTTATCATGATGATGGCATCCTGCGCGGAGGATGTTATCGCCCGCAGCATCGCCTCGTTTTCCCGAAGCGCCTCGGCGGTGCGCCGGCGTTCGGTGATGTCTTCCGAGAATCCGATGATCCCGATGACTTCCCCTTGGTCGTTTCTGTGGGGGATCTTGTCCGTCCGCACCCAGCGCAGCCCGACAGGCGTCTGGATCTGTTCGACAAAGCCAAGCTTGGATTCTCCCGAGTTGACGACCTCCAGGTCGTCCCGCCGGTATGCCTCCGCAAGGTCCGGGAAGATTTCGACGGCCGGATGCCCTTCAATCTCTTCTTTGCACAGGCCGGCAATCTCCGCCAATGCCCTGTTCACCCGTACGAATCGGTCTTCTTTGTCCTTGTAGAAAATAAGAAAGGGGGACGCGTCCAGAATAGTCTGCAGTTCCGCACGTTGGGCGGCCAATCCCGCCTCGGCGCGAATGCGTTCGGTGATGTCCCGCACCGATGCCTGAAGCACCCTTTTTTCGCCAATCGTCATCGCATTCAGCAGCACTTCGGCGACAAACTCCCCCCCGCCAACGCGCCGGTACATCCATTCAAAGCGGCAACTGCCCTCTTCGAGGGCGGCTGCCATCCGCTGATTGGCAAGCGTCATCGAGTCCGTGCCGCACGGCTGCACGGGCGGAGAGAGGTCGGCCGGATGCTTCGAGCAGAAGTCCGCGCGGCACGCGCATCCAAAAAACCGCAGGGTGGCGTCGTTGCAGTCGAAAAAGCCCTTCTCGTCGAGCAGCATGACGGCGTCAGTCGTTGATTCGTACAACGCGCGGAACTTGCTCTCGCTGTCGTGCATTTCGGCTTCGGCCCGCAGGCGTTCGCCGTTCATCCGGTTCAAAGCCCGGGCCGTCCACCAGAACATTCCCCCGAACAGCACGATGAATATGATAATTATCAAAGCCACCCCCAACGCGCTCTCGAAATAGGCGTTCTTCTCCCCCCAAACGCGCAACCACCCCAGAGCGACGGGGATACACAGGACAAACGGAAGCATCTGGCGCAGCAGCCAGGCGCCCAGCGTGTCGCCGGTAACGCCCAGCATGGGACCGGATACCGGATGCCGCAGGAGCACCCCCAGGCTCAGGACAATGAAGGATGACGCCGCGGGAATTGACATTTGCGTGTAGTGACCGATGCCCAATTGCCTGCTGGCCCCGTACAGGTAAGCCGTGAGGGGCAGCAGCCCCAGCAAACCCGTCATTACCGCCAGCCATTGGGAGGCCGAAACGGCGCCGCGGAAACGGTGCAGGCACAGCGCCCAGCCGATCATGAAGAAATTGAACGCGGCGGTGGGCGACATGCGCCCGAAAGACAATTCGATCACGGCATCGCCGGGGCTGCGGTAGAGCAGCCGATCGATGCCAAAGTCCACGCCGAACACATATTGGCAAAGGTTGAGCCCCCCCCAAAGCAGCGTGGCCGCCGCAAAGGCCTGAGACAGCCATTGAGCCCATCGGGTTTGCACCGGGAATCCCGACAGCGCCAACGACAGCCCCGCCAGCACCAGGCCCAGGGCAGTGTTGGGTTTCAGTGTGTTGCTGGCGGCCACCGGCAGCAGGGCGTTGCTTAGTCTCGGGATTTCCAGCCACCAACCTGCCAGCGCAATGCTTCCTGTGACAATGGCAAGCGCCCCGGCGATCGTTGCCGCCTGTTCTGCAATGCGAAGCCTGCCGGAACGGCCAGCCGATTGCCCGTACGACGCTTTAGCCTTTGGATTCTGCTGTTTCACAGCGTGACCGTTCATCCTGCTCACTTCTTTCAATGTCTTTGGGCTCCTGTCCGAACACACTGGTTTCCACCCGGTTTCGACCGAGTTCCTTGGCCCGGTAGAGCATGGTGTCCGCCGTCCTGATGAGCCCGGCCATGTCGCCGGGCTGTCCGGGCGCCAGCCAGACGGCACCTATGCTCACCGTGACGGGAAGTCGGACACCGTCCACGTGAATTGGGGTGACTGCAACAACTTGTCGAAGCCGCTGCGCAAGTGCTTCCGTCTTCCCGTACGAGGCACCCGGAATGACTATCAGAAACTCCTCACCTCCGTAACGGCCCACATTGTCGTAGGGCCGGCATGCTTCCCGAAAAAAGCGGGCAACTTCTCTCAAGACTTGGTCGCCCGCCTGGTGCCCCTTTGTGTCATTGACCCTCTTAAAGTTGTCCAGGTCAAGCATGAAGACGGACAGCGGAGTGCCGTCGCGGGCAGCCCGGGCACATTCCTCATTTAACCGTCTCATGACAGCGGACCGGTTCCAAATCTCGGTCAGACTGTCGGTTTGCGCGGCCAGCGCGAGCTGAAGGCTGTTCTCCTCCAGTTGTTCATAGAGCCGCACCATTCGCTGGCCGACGCCGAGCCTCGCGCGGAGTTCGCCGGGTGTCCACGGCTTGGTTATGTAGTCATCGGCCCCTTTTTCCAGTGCGGCCACGATGTCTTCTTCCCGGTCACGCCCGGTGAGCACTATCAGGTAGCGAAAAGGGAGGTCTGCAATCGCGCGCAGCTTTGCACACACTTCAATGCCATCCAGTCCAGGCATTTCCCAGTCCAGCAGGGCAAGGCGCGGTCCATGCGTCTTCTCCAACCACTCGAAAGCCGAAAGCCCGTCACCGGCAGACAACACTTCATACCCCCAGCCCCGCAGGCAGGCGGCCAGCGTCATGCGGGACACCTTATCGTCTTCAGCGACCAGGATCTTCATTGAGTGTCTTCTCTGAAGTGTTGTATTCGGATTGGATTATCATCTTCACTGCAATTCCCTGGGCTCCCGCCACGCGACGCATGACGCCCTGTCAATGGAATACCAGTCAATCAACATGTCCACTGTCAAGTATACAGGTCGCCGGACGGGGGGGCGGTAGGGAAAAACCCTATTTCCGTAGTCGAAATCCCTGACCTTCTTGCCAAATGGCAACCTGTTCATGAGACTGGTGTCAACAGCAAGAAGGAGACCCCGGAAATGGGTGTGCGAAGGCCCGAGAAAGAGACTCTGGATCGGCTGTCCAGCAAGACGCTGGACGACCAGTTTTTGCAGCTTGTCCGCGAGGGGCTCAACTGCAGTCCGTTCGAGGCGGAGGCGGTGCTGGATGCGGTGCATGAGGTGTACGGCCCCTACATGGGGGCATCGCCGCAGGAGCCGCTGCCGGGTCGGCTGACGCTGGTGGCGCTGGACGCCGAGGAACCGCCGGGCAAGCCCGTGGCGCGCTGCGCCAAGCGGACCGTGGTGGTGACGGTGCACAAGGGAGCCGAGGATGACCGCCGGATGCAGCAGGAGAGTATGGAGGTGTGGCGGCGCGCGCGCCTGGTCGATGCGTGCCAGGAGGCGCTGAGCCAGGGGGCGCTGCTGACGCGCGAGGACCTTGCCTACCGGGTGTTCTTTGTCAGCCCGCGCACCATTTCGCGGGACCTGGCGGCCCTGCGCCGCGGGCAGCCCGACCTGCTCGTCCCCCTGCGCTCCATCATGCAGGACATTGGTCCCATGCTGACACACCGCGAACTCATCGTGCGCCATGCGCTGCAAGGCAAAACGATGACGGAAATCTGCCGGGCCACGCACCACTCGCCGACAGCGGTGGCCAACTACCTGTCCACCTTCACGCGGTGCGCGCAGCTGGCCCGGCAGGACATCCACCCCGATCAGATTGCCTTCCTGCTGCGGCGCGGACGCGGCCTGGTGGACCGCTATCTGGCCCTGGCCGAGACCGCCGCCAAGGACCCCGGCCAGCAGGCGCACCTGGAAACCCTTCTGGCGCTGGGCCGGGGCGGGCAAAAAAAAACGGGTCCGCAAAGGAGGCACCCATGAACCCTCCCAACAGCCGCGTCAAACACTTCGGATCGCTCAAAACCCGCAATATCAGGGCCGCAATCGCCCAGCGCATCGCCGAGCAGTTCCCGCGCATCGGCGGCGACCGGGTGGTCGGCCTGTGCGCCGACATGGTGCTCGAAGTCGTCCAGGCGAACCTCGTGCCTGGCGAGCATGTCTCCTCCGGCCAAGTGCGCTGGCTGGCCATAGACCTGGACTGTCCGCCCCGGCGCAACCCGCACGCGCGCCCGCCGCGGCTGGTCTGCGTGACACTGGACCTAATCACCCCCGAGGACATCGAGCTGCGCCTTCAGGGTCGGCCCGCCCCGGAACGGCTGCTCCAAAAAGCCCTGCGCTTGTGTCGGCAGTCTCACGAGCAGAAGGCGCTGCTCTCCGACTCTGATCTCGCAGAGCTGCTCAGCCACAGCGCAGGCGGCATTGCCAAGCTCCTGAGCCGGCATGAGCGCGAGACCGGCCAAACCGTTCCCCGCCGCGCCACCCTGCACGACGTGGGCACCGGCCTGACTCACAAGGGCATCATCTGCCGCAAACGCCATCTCGAAGGCAAGGAGGCCGACCAGATTGCCCGCGAGACTTACCATTCGCTCGGTGCCGTGGACCGCTACCTCGGTCAGTTTGAACGGGTGCGGGCCTGCGCCCTGCTCAACATGACCCCGGAGCAGACCGCGCATATTCTCGACTGCTCACCGGCTCTCGTGAACCAGTACCTCCAGCTGCACGACGAGTTCGAGGAGGCCAGAAAATGCACATGACACTTCGGTCCGAAATCTGCTATTCTCCAAGCTGCCGGGAGAAACGGAGGCCGGCTCTGCTGGAGAGCAACCAGCCAAGGGATATCCCGGCGGGGCTCATCAAGACGATGGCACCGGGCGGGGCATGGGACAAAACCCGTGCTCCGCACACGGCCCCCCATCGGATTGATAGACCCCCGTATGCCTCAAGAAACTCATCCCAGATAACGCACGACGACGGCGGTTTTTGGGCCGAAAACGTGACATTTGGCAAGATTG
>CAIXUF010001273.1 GCA_903922535.1 Candidatus Hydrogenedentota bacterium | reverse complement strand
GGATCGCTCGCCAAGAGCTGACGCACCAGGATAACGGTTTCGGGTTGCTCCAATCGTTGCTTAATCGTGAATGCCGTTTGCATCCCCATGGCTTACAGGATCGCCAAGCGTATGCCCGTCTTTTCTTCTGGGAGTTGCGCAGGGCTAGCCTTGCGGGCAGACGGCTTTCTTTTCGGATTCAAACGGGGGCACCATTTTCATGTTCGCCCGCACATGGGTCACAACCTTCACCCGCCAACGTTGGCGGCAACAGCGTTTGGCTTCGGCACCCAGATAGCCCATGTCGGCGACCACATAGTCGGGCCGCCAAGCCCAGCGCCGCACGCAATAAGCCAGACTGGGCACCAACAGACCGCTCTCGGAAACATTGGCTGGAGTTGACCAAGTGACTAACGGCACCAAGAGAACTCCGCGGGGATATTTGTCCACCCAGAGGCGCAAAGTGTGCTTCTTGTAGCCGACAAAACACTGGCTTTGTCCGCTCTTGAGGGTGCGTCCACCCAAAGCGGCCCGGGCGGCGGAATAGCGGCCCGTGCATTTTTTTAAACCCGGAACAAGCGGCGGGCAAATCCGTCGCGTCGATCAAGGCGAGCGCCGGGCGGGTGGGATCCAGATTCTCGATCAGCGGGTCCAGCAAATGACTGTTGATTTGCCGCAAACCGCTCACCCCAACTTCTTCACGGAAGGCGTTCATCATCCGCACATCGGGCAGTTGGTCCAAACGGCGCAAACGAGCGAAATGCCGCCAAGCTTTTTGTTCGGGCAGCAGACGAACGAGCAAATTGAACGAATGCACGGGAGTAATGAGGGCCAGGAGGTGCAACCGCCACAATTGCGCGGCACTAAAATGGTAACGGCGTCCACCGGTTTGAAGCCGGGGCCACTGCTCATTCAAGTAATCGTCAGGCACAAAGGGCGACAACAGTTCTAAAAAATCCTCCGTCCCAGTCGGGGGTAGTAGCGCATTCATGCGGCCGAAGGCTACCCTAAAAAAGCGTCTGCGTCCGCTCTTTGTTGACGGCCGACGTTTTTTGCGGTCATCTGATTTGTAATCAGTTACTTACAAATACTTTCGTAACCCCCTCTTTGCCGTCTATATTTCTCAGTTCGTCCTGGACGAGGCCGGGGGCGGTGATCCCGATGCCGCACGCGAGCGCATCGAAGCCATCAAAGGCTTGCCCCTACTGGATATCACGGACACGGTGGATGAATTGGCGGATGATCTATTGAGTTCCCTGGCGCTGCCTGCTAAAGCTGCCACCGATGCCGCACACATCGCTTTAGCCTCCGTCCACGGCATGCATTTCCTGTTAACGTGGAACTGTACCCATATCGCCAACGCTGAGATGGCTGTGGTTATTGAACGAGTTTGCAAGGAACACGGACTAAGTTGCCCGGTGATTTGCACTCCGGAAGAATTGATGGGAATTTAGCCTCGTATGAAAGATGAAATTGTTGAGGAAGTCCGCCGCGCACGCGAACATAACGCGGCCAAATGGAACTTCGATCTTAAGGCAATCTTGGCCGACGCTCGCAAGCGGCAAGCGGACTCAGGCCACCGCGTGGTTTCATTCTCTAGGAAGAGGAAGGATACACCTAATTCCTGATTCCGCTGAAAAACCCCTTTTTCAATCAGGACCTGAATTCCACCCGGATTTTATACACTAGCCTCAGCCACACCGCCGAATCGGCGGCCGGTGGTTTGGCTAAACACGATCCGCTGGCGGCGGCCAAGC
>CAIXUF010001272.1 GCA_903922535.1 Candidatus Hydrogenedentota bacterium | reverse complement strand
GGTTGTATGATGACTTCCATCGGGGCACATCCTGACAGAATGGCACGCCTGAAACCATTCAATTGTTTGATTGTGCCGACCGGATCTGGCGTCAACCTCGAATAGTAGTTCTGCCGGCCTACAGCATACAGCATATTTCTTCGCTCAATGACAGGAATCAGACTAGGCAACCGGTGTTGACTGCGGAGCGGCAACGCCGCAGAATAGAGGATAACTTTATGCAAACGTCTGGTTGTCTAATAATTTCAGTCCTGCTTTTTCAGGCCCTGCCGGGCAGTTGTAGTGATGCTACCCCGACGGCGGCACCCAAAGTTGCCGCGGCGGAAACAACGGTCGTGGGCGGGTGGACCGGGACGGTGGTCGAGACGGTTAATGCCGCCAACTACACCTATGTGCAGGTTGATACCGGCAAGGAAAAGATCTGGGCGGCGGCACCGCAATTCCCAGTCAAAGTGGGCGACAAAGTCACCGTGCCGGCCGGCATGCCCATGAAGAACTACCAGAGCAAGACCCTCAAGCGCACTTTTGACACGGTCTATTTTGTCACCGCGATCAGCGGCCCGGGTGCTATTCAGTCAGAGTCGGCGGTAATGCGGGAGGCCCACACGGGCCTGCGTGGCCAGCCGGGATCAAGCCCGGCGGCTGCCATTGACTTCTCCGGGCTAAAGAAGCCGGAAGGGGGCATGACCGTGGCGGAAGTCCTTTCCGGAAAGAAAGATAGGCAGGGCAAGGTGGTGAGCGTGCGCGCCAAGGTAGTGAAGTACAATGACCAGATCATGAACCGGAATTGGCTTCACCTGCAGGACGGCACTGGTTCGACCGGTGCCAACGACCTGACGATAACGACCGCGGAAAAGGCCAAGGTGGGAGATACCGTCCTGGTCAAAGGGACCCTGGTCTTCGACAAGGACTTCGGGTATGGATACAAGTACAAGGTAATGCTGGAGGACGCAAAGCTGACCGTCGAAGGCGGCAAGACGAAGCCATAAGCCGCAGCGGCGGGTCGGCCTGAAGCCACGCGGCCACCATCAATCCCTCACTACGCGATGGCGGGTTCCTCGGAGAAGAGGGATAGGGTGCGGCTAAAGGCCGTCATCAAGTGCATGGCCGCAGTCCGCCAGCGGTGAATCCGATCCAGCACCCGCCGGCTCCCGACGAGGATGACCCCCAGGAAGACTCCCAAAAAAATGCCGAGGGCTACGTTCGCCCTCGCAACCAGGCTCAGTCCCCCAAGGGAGAACGACCGCAAGGATATGGGCAGTTCAGGGCTGGGCCGGGTTGGTCACGCGGCCAAGGAAGAGGATCACTCCGCTGCGGTTGTCGCGGATGAAGAATAGGAACGGGTGGTCGGCATGAAAGGTGGCGGGGCGCGGTTGCGAGCTGCAGGCCATGCCCCCGCTGGTGGCCGCAGCGGCGACCGTGCCCTCCTCGTTAACTTCCACCACCGCGCATTGATCCAGGAACGAGATCCAGAGCGGCCGGTGCGCGGTCATGCCGGCGAAGTCCGCTTTGACCGGATCGAAGGCGTCGGTCAGGCCCAGCGCACGCAGCGGCTGGACCAGTGGGAAGCGTGCGGCGGTGCTGAAGCGCGGGAGTTCGAGGTCCACGGTTCGCAATTCGGCCGCCGCCGTCCAATTCGTGATCTGAGTCCAGGAAAGCTGGCGCTCCAACTCCACCAGGCCGTCGGCCAGCCGAGGCAGCAAGACCACCATCGAAAGCTGGAACCCCGCATAAGGCAGCTCGACCATCTGTGCCGCCGCGGACTCAGCGTAACGGGCAACCTGCGACTGACACATCATCGGCACGGAAACGGAGTGCGCCGGCGAAATCCGGAATGGGCTCTTTCGAGTGTGCCTCTTCTGGAAGCGGGAGTCCCATTGGCCTTTGAAATAGAGTGTGTTCACAAAGGCCAGCCTCGTATCCGCGTCCAGAGTCCCGGGCAGGAGCGCGTTCCGAATCTTGCCCCGCGTTTGCCGCCCCGCCCAGGTATTGATCTGGCTGCAAATCGCAGCGGCACCGGAGTTGAAATTGACCAGTTGAACCTCGGCGGCGAAGCCGTCACGTGCGCGCTGGAGGAAAGCGCTCCCGAAACCGTAGTCTTTCTGAGCCCACACGCCGGTGGCCGTCACCAGCTCGACGTGCCTCTGCTTGCCCGCATCGTTCAAAGAGGTCCGAATATCCGCCAGAGCGGCCTGGAGCCCGGGCTGGCCGGGGAAGCGCAGCGTGGCGGCGATCTGCTGCTCCGTTACGCCGCGCGCTCCGCTTTGCGCCAGCGCCAGTGCCGCCGTAACGCTGTAGGGGGAGCAGATGAAGTTGCCGTCGCCTTGGCCGAGTTGGCGATACAGGTCTAAGGCGAAGGCGGTATTCCCGGCAACAAAGGGCTCCAACTCCGCGGCGAGTCGGACTGGGTTGCGGTAAGGCCGGGGCCCCGCGGCCAGCAGCAGCAGGCTCACAATGGTCAGGAAAGCCGTCCGTCGTTTCATAACCTGGACCAATTCGCCGATCAGGAATCAGAACTTCGGCAGCACGTTGATGATCCCGCCATCTAAGGGCATCCGGTCCG
>CAIXUF010001271.1 GCA_903922535.1 Candidatus Hydrogenedentota bacterium | reverse complement strand
GGCACCGTCGGATTCATCAGCCAGAGCGGCGCCATCTGCCGCTCCGTGCTCGACTGGAGCCGCGAGACAAGAACCGGATTCAGCAAGTTCGTCTCCTTCGGCGGCATGGTCGACGTGCAGTGGAGCGACCTCATCTACTATCTCGGCAACGACCCCGGCACCCGCAGCATCGTGATCTACATGGAGGCCGTCGGCGACGCCCGTTCGTTCCTTTCCGCCGCCCGCGAGGTGGCCCTGACCAAGCCCATCATCGTGCTCAAGGGCGGGCAGACCGAGGCGGGCGCGCGGGCCGCGCGCACCACCGGCTACTCCGCCACCGACACCGGCGACGACGCCGTGCTTTCCGCCGCGCTGCGGCGCTGCGGCGTGCTGCGCGTGGACGATGTGGAAACACTGTTCTCCATGGCCGACGCGCTCGGCAAGCAGCCCCGCCCCAAGGGGCCGCGCCTCACCATCGTGAGCAACGCCGCCGCCCCCGGCATCCTGGCCACCGACGCGCTCATTGCCGCAGGCGGCGAACTCGCGTCCATGTCCAATGAAACCATAGAAGAACTGAACAAGGCACTGCCCTTCTACTGGAACCACGGCAACCCGGTCGACATCGTCGCCGATGCCGACCCGGCGCGCTACGCCGCCGCCGTGGAAATCGCCGCGCGCGACCCCGGGAGCGATGGAATGCTGGTCATTCTCACGCCCCAGGCCAGCGCCGACGCGGCCCGCACCGCCACCGCCGTGGCCGATGCCGCCGCCGGCAAGGACAAGCCGCTGCTGGCGTCATGGATGGGCGGCGAAACCGTCGCCCCCGGCGCGCACGTCCTCACCGAAAGACTGGTGCCCAATTTTACCTATCCCGACGCGGCCGCCCGCATCTTTGCCGCCATGTGGCATTACAGCGAAACGCTCCACGGCCTGTATGAAACCCCCCGGCCCGGCACCGATGAAGTGTCGGAAACGCGCGCCCGGGCCAGGGTTACCGAAATCATTCACGCCGCCCGCGACGCCGGCCACACGCTGCTCGATGAGCCCGAAAGCCGGTCCCTGCTCCAGGCCTACGGCATTCCCGTGGCGGACCGGGTGCCCGGACACGACGAGCTGGCACTTGCCTTTGTGGGCAGCATTGATCCGCAATTCGGCCCCTACCTCACCTTCGGCTCCGGCGGACCCCTGGGCGCCATCCTCCGCGACCGCGCCATTGCCCTGCCCCCGATCAACTCCACCCTGGCCCGGCGCACCATGGAGCGCACGCGCATTTACGGCGCGCTCAAGGCAGGTTTCGGAAACGTGTCCGCGCAGCTCGACGAGCTGGAGCGCGTGTTTGTCCGCTTTGGCGACCTCGTGCTGGACCAGCCCTGGATTCGCTCCATTGAGGTCAATCCGGTCGTCATCGGCCCCGAAGGGATCGTGGCGCTGGACGCCTGGGTGACACTGCACGATCCGGGCACGCCGGAGCACGCGCTGCCCCGTCCGGCCATCCGCCCCTACCCGTCCGAATACATCGCGCCAAAGGTGCTTAAAGACGGTGTCAAGGTGACCCTGCGCCCCATCCGCCCCGAGGACGAGGCCGCCATGGTCGCCTTTCACCGCACCCTGTCCAGCGACACGGTGTACTTCAGGTATCTGCGCCTGCTCTCGCTCGACCAGCGCATCCGCCACGAGCGGCTGACCCAGCTCTGCTTTGTGGACTATGACTGCCACATCGGCCTCGTCGCCGTGGAATACGACGAGGCGCTGGAGGAGGAACGAATTCTTGCCATTGCCCGACTCGTGACGATTCACGGCACCCGGAACAGCGACTTTGCCCTGGTGGTGAGCGACGCGTTTCAGGGGCGCGGCCTGGGCGAGGCGCTGCTGAGGCATCTTGTTGCCGTGGCCCGGGCGGAAACACTGGCCCGGGTCGTCGGCGTCATCCATCCCGAAAACATGCCCATGCTCCGACTGTGCAAGAAAGTCGGCTTCACCCTGACCAAACCTGTCGGTGAGGAAGTGCGCGCCGAAATGCGCCTGGAATAGGGTTTAGGGTCTGGGATCTGGTAGCTGCAAGACTCGGGCGTTCCTGGGGGAATGTCAGGCTGCATGATAGAGTTCCCGGCCTTCTGTCAACGCCGTGTGGATGATTAACGCGGGATTGTGCGCATGTGCGGCCATGTCCTTTTCCAGCACAACCACAACGTCTTTGGGGCAGCCGAGGCCGCGCAGAATGCGGTGGATGCGGCCGGTGACGGAAAGACAGTCTGCCCCGTTGGACATGACCACCAGAAAATCGAGATCACTGTCCGGACCCATCTCGCCCCTCGCGGCGGAGCCAAACAGAATCACCCGCCTCGGCTGAGTCTCCGTGACAATCCGCCGAACCGCCTCTGCGATGGCAAGTTCTGTCGATGTGGTGTTCATTGTCCTGTTCCTGTCTGCACATCAATCTAACCACATTCCCCGGCAAATCTGCAAGGGGTTGCCACCCGTTCGCATTTCCCCGCCGGGGACGGCATAATCATCTTGTCGAAGAAACTCAGGAAAGGCACGTCATGCGCTCTCTTTGCATGTGTTCACTTGTGGTTGCCCTGTTCGCCTCCATCGCTGTTCCAGCCTTCGCCCTCACCACGCTGGTGAACCATGAAGAAGCCGACGCGCACCTGTGGGTGAAACAACATTTGGAGACACCTGCGGAGCCGCTGTTTCATTTCGTTTATGACAACGGGGACAGCGCCCCGTTTCTGTCGCAATGCCGGGCTGAGGCGTCTGCGCGCGTGGTGGATGCCGACAGAACCGAGCACACGCTGACTTGGACGGATGCCCGTTCCGGCCTCGTAACACGATGCGTGGGCATTGAGTACAACGATTTTCCCGCCATGGAATGGACCGTATGGTTCAAGAACACCGGCCCGGCGGACACGGCAATCCTGAAGGATGTGCAGCCGTTGGACCACATCGTCGGCGGACAGACGGACAAGGGTCCGTTCCGCCTGCTGCACGCGCGGGGCAGCCATGAGGAGGCCCGCGATTTCACCCCGGAAGAAACCACCCTGGACAAGACGGTGAACTTTGCGCCTGACGGCGGCCGCTCGTCCGACGGGGTCCTGCCCTTTTTCAACCTGTCCAGACCCGGCAGCGACGGCGTGATCCTGGGCATTGGCTGGACCGGCCAATGGGCGGCGACCTTTGAGCCGAAACCGGAGGGCATGCATATCCGGGCAGGCATGGAACAAACGCATCTCCTGCTCCATCCCGGTGAGGAAATTCGCACCCCCGCGATACTGCTCCTGTTCTGGCGGGGCGGCGATTCCCTGAGGGGCAACAACCTGCTGCGCGCGCTGCTGCTGAAACACTACACCCCGCGCCCCGGCGGCAAAACAGTGGAGCCGCCCATCGCCGCGTCGCCCCACGGCGTCATTCCTTTCGAGGGTTCCAGCGAGATGAACATGGTCGAGGGCATCAAGAACATCGCCGCGCACAAGTTCCCCGTGGACACCTGGTGGATTGATGCCGGCTGGAACGGCGAACAGGACATGTGGGCCCGCGCCGTCGGTACCTGGACCGCCAACCTGAAGCGCTACCCAAACGGGCTCAAGTCGGTCAGCGAGGCAGCCCATGCCAATGGATTGCGCTTCCTCGTGTGGTTTGAGCCCGAGCGGGTCATGCCCAGCACATGGCTTTACGAGAACCACCCAGAGTGGCTGCTCAAGCCCGCCAACACGCCCATGCCCTGGCGCTACCAGGAGAACGACAAGTTCCACATGCTCAACTTGGGCAACCCGGAGGCGCTCGCCTGGCTCAAGACCGAATACTCGCGCATCATCGGCGAGGCCGGCATCGACATCTACCGCCAGGACGCCAACCTCTCCCCGCTCTGGTACTGGCGCAACGGCGAGGGCGAAGACCGCCAGGGCATGAATGAAATCCGGCACATCATGGGGCTTTACGATTTCTACGACACGCTCATGCGCGACCACCCCAACCTGCTCATCGACAACTGCGCCAGCGGCGGACGCCGCATTGACTTTGAAATCATGCGCCGCGCCCTGACCCTCACCCGAAGCGACCACATGTGGGATCCCATCGCCGACCAGGCCATGAACCATGCGCTCTCCCTGTGGATGCCCTATGTCGGCATCGGCGCGGTGATCCCCGAACCGTATGCGATGCGCGGCGGCATGGGCCCCCACATCAGCATGGCCTTCGACTTCTACCACGAGTCCGACATGTGGCAGAAGGGCGCGGCCATCATCGAACAGGTGAAATCCGTCCGGCACCTGTTCACCGCCGACTACTACCCGCTCACGCCCTACAGTCTCGATAAGAACCGCTGGATGGCATGGCAGTACCACGACGACACCCGCAACGAAGGCCTGCTGATGACCTTCCGCCGCGACGACTGCGCCGACGATCATCTTCGCGTCGCACCGCACGGACTCGATCCCGAAAAGACCTACACGCTCACCGACTGGGACAACTCTCCCGCCCGCGACATCACCGGCAAAGACCTCGCCGCCGGTTTCGACGTGACCATCCCCGGCAAACCCGGCGCCGCAGTCATCCACTACAAAGCCAAATAGACAACGCAGAAACCCGCTGGGGGACTGCCACCGATTTCAGCCAAGAGCCCGGCCGCGCAGGCAAAACTACAACCTGAAATCGGGGGCTGTACCCGGGTTGGCAGACGCCGAATGTTCGTCCTTCGTCCTTTGTCCTTTATTCGTGTCAGCCAGGCACATTTCCCCTTCCCCGCCATCACGCGCTATCATGTCGTTCAAGGAGTCTTTTCAATGACCGACGCCAATCCCTGGAAGACGCTGGACAGCCGCGTCGTCTACACCAACCCGTGGATCACCGTCCGTGAAGACCGGGTCATCCGCCCCGACGGCGCGCCCGGCATCTATGGCGTGGTCGGGACACGCATCGCCACGGGTGTGATGGCGTTCACGCCCGACATGCAGCTCGTCCTCGTGGGCCAGTACCGTTACACGATGGACCAATACTCCTGGGAAATCATCGAGGGCGGCACCGACCCCGGCGAGTCCCCGCTGCCCGCCATACAACGCGAACTGCGCGAGGAGGCGGGGCTTGTCGCGGACTGCTGGGAACCCATCGGCGGCGAGCTGCACATGAGCAACTGCCACTCCTCCGAAAAGGGCTTTCTGTTTGTCGCCACCGGTCTCCACCAAGTGGAGGCCGAACCGGAAGGCACGGAGGTGCTGGCCCTGCGCCGCGTGCCCTTTGACGAGGCGGTGCGCATGGTCACGGCGGGGGAGATTCAAGACGCCATAAGCATCATAGGCATTCTCCTGCTCGATCGCCTGCTGCGCGGGGGAAGGCGCTTCGTGTGAGCAAGCCGGCTTTCTCCAAGAGGACTGCGGCGCGGCTGAGCGACTTCTATAACCGCATGTCCGCCCACTACGGACCCACCCACTGGTGGCCCGGCGACACGGACTTCGAGATTGCCATCGGCGCCATCCTCACGCAGAACACGGCCTGGACCAATGTGGAGAAGGCCATCATAAACCTGAAGGCGGCGGGATTGCTGTCACCCCGGGGAATCCTCGCCGCCTCCGATGAGGCGCTGGAAACGGCCCTGCGCCCCTCGGGCTATTTCCGGCAAAAGGCGAAGCGCGTGCGCCTCTTCTGCGAACACCTCATGGCGCACCACAACGGCTCGCTCAAACGCATGTCGGCGCGGCCCCTGCCCGAACTGCGCGAAGAACTGCTCGCGCTCCACGGGATCGGCCCCGAAACGGCGGATGACATCCTGCTCTACGCCTGCGACAAGCCGGTGTTTGTGGTCGATGCCTACACGCGGCGCATTCTTTCGCGGCACGGACTGGTTCCCGCCACCATAGGCTATGAGGATCTGCGCACCCTCTTCGAAACCCACGTCATGCCCGACGTGAACACCTATCGCGAGTATCACGGCCTAATCGTGTGGACCGGCAAAGATTTCTGCCACACCCACCCGCGCTGCAAGGGCTGCCCTCTCGCGCCCGCCCTGCGCGCCGGTGAACCGCCCGGCTGAGCGATCACTTCCATGCCTTCCCTTTCCGTCCCGGCGTTCAGCCCTTTTCCCGGCGCAAGAGTCGCTTGAAAAAAACCATCGCCCGGTCCAACGCGTTCCGGGGCGCGATGCTTTCGGGGAACCCGGCGGGAGTTGGGGGGGGAGGAGCCGCTACGCCCTCCTTTCGCGCCTTGTCGAGCTTGTACAGGTGGAGCAGCGCGTCGTGGAACTCGCGCGCGGAGGAAAACCTGTTTTCGGGTTCACGGGCAAGCGCCTTGACGAGGAACAGGTCCGCTTCCGGGGGCAGATCGGGTCGGAAATCCGTAATCCGCTGGCCCGGCATGGGGGTGTTGCCCGCAAGCATCTCGAAAAAGATGACCCCCAGCGAGTACAGATCGGCCCGATGGTCCACCTCCGACGCGTTCATCTCCTGCTCCGGCGCCATGTACTTCAGCTTGCCCAGATTCGCGCCGGTTTCGGTCAGGTTCAACTGGTCGTCCAGTTTGGCAAGGCCGAAATCAAACAGCCGCACCGACCCGTCCTGCAGCAGCATGATGTTCTCGGGCGAAAGGTCGCGGTGGATCGTGATCCGGTGGGCGTGTTCAAGCGCGCTCGCGGTCAGGCAGAGCACCCGCACCGTCGACGCGAAATCGAGCCGCGGACGCTGCTGCAGCCAGCGCCGCAGGCTCTTCCCATGCAGGTATTCCATCGTGAAGAACAGTGTGCCCTGCCACTTTTGCGCGTCGTAAATCTTCACGATGCCGGGGTGGTTGAGCCGGCGGGCGAGTTTCACTTCGCGCACGAACCGCGCAACCGCGTGCCGGCTCGTTCCGTACTTGTTGTGAAGCGTCTTGAGCGCGACCTCCTGGCCGGTGGCGTGGTCGAGGACCAGGTAGACCTCGCCCATTCCGCCCCGGCCGATGATGCCGCGGACTTCATACCGGTTGGCCAGCATCGTGCCGGGCTCAAATCGTGATATGGTCGGCGTCCGTTCCAAGAAGAATAACACCCCAATTCGCGGTGACCGTGCCGCAATACCTTATTATACAGCACTTCGCCGCAAGTGCAAGGATCCGCCCTGCAAGGATGCCGAAATCAACGCAGGACCCCATCCCCCTGAATCCCCCTTCGAAGGGGGACTTAAAGCATGGCCCTGCCTGCGTTTATGCATGCGCAGCTCAGACTACTTCGCCGGGGCGTATTGGTCGGGGCCGGGGGCCAGTCCGTCCGCAGGACTGGCGGACCAGGAAAGCAAATCACGGAAATTGGGCAGCGCCGGCTGGGTGCGCAGTATGCGCCAGACACTGTCGGACTGCATGAAGGTAAACCACACCTCGCCGGGCTCCTCGCGCGGGAAACTGACCGGACTGACAGCGCGGCGGCCCGTGGGATCGGAGAGGGGCGCGCCGGTGAACCGGCAATAGAGCAGCACGCTGACCAGGCCCTCCGAACCGTATCCGGAGAAATCCCAGCGCCGAATTTGGCGGTGCATGCGCGGGCCGCGGCAATGCTCGAAGAACCACTGCCAGGCCCGGCGCACATAGTCCAGATTCCATCCCTGGGCGTCGTCATACGCGGGTCCGTAAACCGCCATGACCCCTTCAAGATCGGCGGCGGCAAACGCCGTGTCCATCGCCTCAATGCGCGCCACGATCTCCTGCGCGACGGCGCGCTGGCTGTCGTCGAGCCCGCCGTAGAAGGGCCACCAGGACGCGGCCCCGCCCTGCGCGTCGTGCAGCGGCGGCAGCGGCGGATGAATGCGCGCCGCCTCGTCGCCGAAACCGGGCAGCGCCGTGCTTTGCGACTGCGCCAGCACCGGCGTCACCTGCACCTCCTCGGCGATCCGGCTCTCGACCGTGCTGAACACCAGGCTCTCGGCATAGCCGACCGTCCCGGACAGCGGCTCCTTTTCCCCCGTCAGCGCGGTCACCGAATAGGCCACGGACTCGGCGTTCAACGGCGGCTCGTCGGTAAACTGGCGCTGGTCGATCCCCCGGGCCACAAGCGTGAAGTGCGTCTCTGGCGGCACGCGCCGCCAGACGTTGTACGACACGTCGCTCTCGCGGAACGGCCATGCCACCGTCACCCCGGCGCCCTCGCGCCGCGCGGTGATGGCGCGCACCGGCGCGGGAAGGTCCGGCAGGGTGAACGCCTGCGGCTCAATCACGTTCTCGCGCGTGTTCAGCACAAACACGCCCCGGCCCACGCGCGTGACAAAGGCCGTCTTGTCCGCCTGCGGCGGATGACGGCGCGACAGCGCCTCGTTCCACTGCGCCGCCGTCGAGAACTGGCCCGCGCGCACGATCTCGGTGAAACCGCTCAACGCCCCCGGCGCGGCGTGCGCCGGCAGGATGGGCACCCAGTACCGGTCCCCCCGATTGGGAATGAGTTCGGGCACCTGTGCGGGGCGCTCCATGCCATAGGCGCCCTGGATGAGCAGGCCCGCGTTGCCAGCGCCGTCAATCTCGCGCAGGTTGGCCGCAAAATCGAGCGGCGTCGCCGCCGGGACAAGTTGCAGGCCCACGGACGCGCGCTTGGCCGCAAAATCGCGCCGGGCAATGAATCCGCCCTCCACAATCTGCTCCAGTGTCGGCAGAATGGCCCCCGACCAGGCCGGCGTGTTCACGCCAAACCACAGATCCGGGTCCCAGGGGAACTGGTAGACCGTCGCCCCGGTCATCGCGCCGTTCAGGATCATCGCGCGGTAAAGCCCCGAAGGCATGCGCGCGGGGTCCACGCCGCCGCCAAAAACGCCGGGCTCAAGAAAACGCGCGTCCCGGTACCAGCGCGCATCCGGGGCAACGCCCCAGTTCGTCACCGCGCCCTCCAGCCACACCCCCATCAGCGCCGCCGTGCCCGGCAGCGTCTGTTGGCCGCGCTGCACGCACACCGGCGCGACGTGATCCCGGCATTCGCGCATCTTCGCGTACAACGGCGCCGTGTTGGTGTTCGCCCCGAGCCGGGCCGCGGCGAGGCCGTCCAGCGGCAGCAGCAGCATCCGCCCATACCCGGCCGACATTTCCATCGCCTGCATCAGCCAGCGCGTGCGCGGCTGGAGACCCGCATCATCGGCCGTGTCGGGATCATAATCGTCAAAGGCGAATCCGGCCGCCTCAATGCCGCGCACCATGGTAAATGCGCTCACCATGGCCTCAATCTCGCGCAACGGCCAGCGCAGGCCCGAGGCCGCATCGCACACCCGCACCACCACCGGCACCGCCGCCTGCTGCAATGGCGTGAGCACCGCCGTCGCGTCCTCTGGACGCAGCAAAATGCCCAGGGCGCTGTAGGGACGCAACTGCCCGGGCAGACTCGCCCAGTGCTGGGCCACGGCCGCCGCATAGGCCCCGGGGCCCGCCCCGGAGGCGGCCGTGTCGGCAAAAACAAAGAAGGGGTGTTCCGGGCTAAGTTCAACCACGGGGGGGGGATACGCCCCTCCATCCGCACCGGCGAAGGTCGCCGCCGCGCTCAGCGCAATCATTGCCCAGAGAGACTGAAGGAAAGGAGTTCGCATCGGGTCTGCATTGTAGGTGACCCTGCCGTGGGGGCTCAAACAGCCCAAGACAGAGCACCACTCCAACCCACTATATCCCCCAAACCGCCAAAGAGTTCCGCGAAAAGGACACTTTTGGCAACTGGAGCATTTCCAGTCAATAAAGTGTCTTTGGCTGTTATCGCGGCTTTCCCCCCGCCCGGTTTCAGTCCTCCGGGCGTTCTCCGGCGGGGGCCATCTTCACCAGACGGGGGTCAAAACGCGCCAAGGTCTCCACCAGATCACGCTGGGCAGCCATGACGGTGTGTATGTCCTTATATACCATGGGCACCTCGTCGAGACCGGCGGCAATCAGCGTCACATGCCGCTCGCGCAGAACCTCGTTGGCCTGCTGCCAGTTGAAGGTCTTCTTCGCCTGGGTGCGGCTCATGGCGCGGCCCGCGCCGTGCGCGGCGCTTTCCAGACTTTCGGGATTGCCCAGCCCGCGCACGATGTACCCCGGCGTGGCCATAGAGCCGGGAATAATGCCGATGACGCCCTTTCCGGCAGGGGTGGCTCCCTTGCGATGCACAATCACCTCCTGCCCGTCATGCGTCTCCTTCCAGGCAAAGTTGTGGTGGTTCTCGATGTCGAGCAGCACCTGCGCGCCCAGATGCGCCGCAAGGTGCTTGTGGATGAGCGCGTGGTTGGCCGCGGCGTATTCCCCCATGAGCTTCATGGCCTTCCAGTATTCCAAGCCCTCCTGCGTGTCCAGGTTCAGCCAGGCGAGATGGCGCATGGCGGCATCCAGGCCGGGGTATATGCGCTGCGCGATCCGGCTGTAATAGTCGCAGACCTGCGCGCCCGTGCCGCGGCTGCCGCTGTGGCTGAGCAGCGCCAGATAGGTGCCCGGTTCGAGGCCGACGGCGGGGTCATGGACCTCCAGCGCGCCGAATTCGACGAAATGGTTGCCGCTGCCGCTGGTGCCCAACTGCGCCCAGGCCTTGTCCTTGTGCTCCCGAACCACCTTGGAGAAGGACCAGTCCCGGTCCATCACCGGGTGCTGGCGGTGATGCCTGAACTCGGAGCCGATGCCAAACCGGGTTTCGGCCGAGATCGCCTTGCGCAGTTCGTCCTCCCGCTCCTCAATCGCCGACACGGGCCAGTCCAGCACGGTCATTTTCATCCGGCAGGCAATGTCCACGCCGACCGCAAAGGGAATGACCGCATTGCGCGTGGCAAGCACGCCGCCGATGGGCAGGCCGTATCCCACGTGCGCGTCGGGCATGAGCGCGCCCCGAACGGTCACGGGCAGGCGGCAGGCATTCTCCATCTGCCTGACCGCATCGGCTTCAAACCCCGTTCCCCACTGTTTCCACGGCGCCGACCCAAGCTGCGGCGTGTCTTTGTCTTTTTTCATGGGTATTCCCGGTCATAGATTGCCAGCAGGTCGCGATGGGCCTGAAAGGCAATGTCGGGCCGCGCGTCGCGCGGGAAGAAGCCCAGTTCCGCCGCATCACTGTCTGGAAAGGGTTCCCCCTCCCACAGGTCAATCGCAAAACCCAGCACCACCACGCTGCCCGAGAGCGGGCTGTTGCCCATGCTGGCGCCCAGCAGCCGCGCCGAATTTGCGCGCAGTGACGTCTCCTCCCGCAGCTCCCGCAGGGCGCACTGCTCAGCCGTCTCGTCCGCCTCCATAAACCCGCCGGGGAGGCACCAGCGCCCCTTGCCCGGCTCCATGGCCCGCAGCGCAAACAGCAGCGCGCCCGCGGCGTCATGCACGAACACACAGCAGGCCGGAACCGGGTTTCGGTAGTAGAAGCGGTTACAGGCGGCGCAATAGGGCCGGTCGCGCTCCCCGTCGTGGGTGTGCGCAAGCGGCGCGCCGCAGGTGCCGCAGTAGTTCCATTCAAAGGGTGTGGGCGGTTGCCAGGTCATGCCGTCACTCTAACCAAGATGGCGCGTTGGGCGCAAACGGATGGGTACTGGGGGCACCCGTCACTGCCGCGGGGGCGGCCGCATCCCTGCCAGCTTGTTCTGGTACCGCATGCGTGCTGTCCTGTCGTCTGTGAATCGTTTTCCAGCGTTCGTGGTAAAGTATTTGTTCGCGCCACTTTTTCTACAGTCAGGAAGTCACACCTATTCCCGGGGAGGTATACCGAGACCCGTGAAACTGCGATGGAAACTGGCCCTGTCGGCCGTACTGATTGCGCTTGCCGCGGCAGGCGCACGGTTAGCGGTGTCTTTCTGGGAAGCGCGTCCCCCGTCGCCGGCAGAGCGCGTGGCCGATGCGCTGGCGCTGCTCGCCGACGACCCGGTGGCGTGGCGGGTGGAAACCCAGTTTGCCGTGCGCGCCGCCGCAGTCGCCGTGGACGAGGCCCGCATTGAAACGGCACAGTCTTGCTACATCATGGGCATGCAGCAGCAGCGCGAGGCCGACGCCTGGGCGGCAGAGACCATGTTCAAGCGCGCCATCCTGTTGGACCCGCAGTGGAGCTGGCCCTACGCGGCGCTGGGCAGTCTGATAGGGCGCGACGCGCCGGACCGTTTGGACGAGGCCGAGCAGGCGCTGCGCAAGGCGATTGCGCTCGACCCCGACTGGGCGCGGCCGCACAACAGCCTGGCGGTGGTGCTGCGCCTGCTGCACCGACCGAAAGAGGCGGAAAAGGAGGCCGTGAGCGCGATTGAGCTGGCCCCCGACGACATCGCCTCGCAGAACAACTACGCCAACCTGCTGACTTCCCTGGGCCGGATCACCGAGGCGGAGGAGCATTACCGCACCGCGCTCAATCTTGACCCGAACCACCCGCGCCCCTATTACAATCTGGCCTGCCTGTACGCCGTGGAGGGACAGGAAAACGACGCCATGGAAATGCTCACTGAGGCGGTGCACCGTTCCGACGCGCTGCGCCGCGACGCCATGAACGACCCCGATCTTGAGTCATTGCGCGACCGGTCCGATTTCCAGGAGCTTGTTTACGGCCCGCCCGCCTATGTGCCCGCGCCGCCCGAGGGCCCCGGTCCGGAAATGCAGCCTTCGGAAACGGCCCAACCCCCCGTTGAGCCGCCTGCCGCACCCCCCGGCACCCCACCCGGCGACAAGACACAAACGCCCGCCGCACCGGAGGGGGAAAAGTAAGCCAAGACTTCCAATCCCGGCCTTCTCCGGGACCAGGCGCACGCGGGCAAACACGCTCTTTTCCCCAAGAGACTCCGGCGTCGGAGAAGCCGGACTACGAAAGAAGCCCGCCTCTGTGTCCACGCTTGACCGACCGGCATCCCATTCTCATTCCCATAACGCCCATACTTCCCATTCCCCCATTCTGGACTCACACCCCGCGCTTTGCCTAAGATGCTTGCAGAATCTCCGACCGGAAAGGAAACCTGACATGCGCCTTTCATGCTTCACCTGCGGGGTGCCCGCTTTGGCCGTGCTGTTGCTGGGTCTCACCGCCGCGGCCCAAACATCCGCCGCGCAGGAGCCGCCCAAGATGTCCAAACCCGCCTACGAGATTGCCGCCTATTATTTCCCCAGCTATCATCCCAACGCGGTCTACTCCAGGGAACACGGCGAGGGATGGACCGAGTGGAATCTCCTCAAGGAGGCAAAGCCGCGCTTTGAGGGCCACCAGCAGCCAAAGGTGCCGGCGTGGGGCTATGACGACGAGTCGGACCCGGCCGCGATGGCGCGGCGCATTGACGCCGCGGCGGACAACGGCCTCACGGCCTTCATCTTCGACTGGTACTGGCACGACACGGGCCCCTTCATTGAGGGCGGCCTGGAGCGCGGTTTCCTCAAGGCGCCCAACCGCGACCGGCTCAAGTTCGCGCTCATGTGGGCCAACCATGACTGGATCGACATTTTTCCCGCCAGCAACGGCGTAAAGCCAAAGATCGTGCATCCCGGTCCGGTCACGCCGGAAACCTTTGTGAAGGCGACGGACCACATTATCAGCACCTATTTCTCCCAGCCCAACTACTGGCGCATCGACGGCAGGCCCTATTTCTCCCTCTATGAACTGATGACACTGGTGAAGGGTTTCGGCGGCGTGGACGCCACGCGCGCCGCGCTGGACGATTTCCGCGACCGGGCGCGCAAGGCCGGCGTGGGGGAGATTCACCTGAACGCCGTCATGTGGGGCATCCAGGTGCTGCCCACGGAGCACATCATCAAGAACCCGGAGGAGATGCTGAAGAAGCTCGGCTTCGACAGCGTCACCAGCTATTGCTGGATTCATCATATTGCCCCCGAGGGTTTCCCCACGTCGGACTACGTGAATTGGATGGACAAGTCCACGGCGCTGTGGCCCGAGTTCGTCAAGCGCTGGCCGGTACCCTACTATCCGAACGTGAGTATGGGCTGGGACTCCTCGCCGCGCACCAACCAGGCGGACAAGTTTGAAAACGTCGGCTATCCGTTCACCGTGGTGGTGACCAACAACACCCCTGAACACTTCAAGGAGGCGCTCCAGCGCGCCAGGGCGTTCCTTGACAAACAGCCGGCGGACCGCCGCATTATGACCATCAACGCATGGAACGAATGGACCGAGGGAAGCTATCTCGAACCCGACACCGTGCACGGCATGGCCTATCTCGACGCCCTGCGTGAGGTCTTCGGCAAGAAATAGCGGACAGATTCAGAAGATGCGGGGCAGGCGTACCGGCCTGTCGAATGCAGGAACAGGCGCCCTCGCCTGGCAAACCCTGTATGTTGATTGCAGACCGGACAGCCGACGGCGGCTGTTCCGCACAACGAGGAGACCTATCATGGGCGAACCGGGCTGTGTGAAATGCAAAATGCGCGCCCGCTACGAGCGCAAACCCAAATCCCTGCTGGGCCGGCTGTGGAAATGGCACACCGGCTGGTGTCCGGGGTGGAAGAAATTCCTCAAGAGCCTGAGCGAGGAGGAACGCGCGGCGCTGGTCAAGCGCATGGAGGAATTGGCGAAATAGTGCCGCGCTTTCAGCGCTTGAATCAGGGGGATTACCGCCCATCTGGGCCTCAAGGCCCAGGCTCTGTTGAATACCGCGCCTTCGGCGCTCAGAACCGTCCGCGCAGGTTCATGACAGTTGTGATTGCCGCCCACGCCGTGCTTTCCAACCATCTTCAAACCTGGGAAAGGCTTGACGCCAAGGAGAGAGCACCGAAGGTGCGGCATTCATAAGCCCAGGCCCAAGGCCGGGGGCGACTCTTGAATGCCGCCCACACGGTGTTTTCCGACCATCTATCAAGCTTGGGAGAAGCCTTGGCAACAAGCCGGAATTGAACCGTCCGCCTGTCTCACAAAGAGCACCGAAGGTGCGGTATTCGTTAGCCCAGGCCTCACGGCCTGGGTCGACCACCGCGATGGAAGCAGGAAGCGCTGAAAGCGCGGCACTATTCCGACGGAGCCCACTCCGCCGCCGCCTTCTCCCGCTCGTAGGCCATCGCCAGCACCACCACCATCCACGGCGTGACCAGGTATATCCCCACACAGCAAAGCAGCAGCCCCGCAACGTGCAACAGCGAAAGCACGGCCCACAACCCCAGCCACCGCCCCGCGTTATTCCACACCATCCTGCGGCTGGCCATCATCGCACTAACCGCATCCATCTCCCCGTCAAACAGGATGAAGAAAGCAGGCGCATAGAAGAACAGCACGACGCAGACGGGCACCAGCGACAGCGTCAAACCCACGGAAACCGTGATGACCACAAGCGACGACGACTGGGTGGAGAAGGCCAACAGCGCCAGCAGCAGGGTGGGAACGGCAAACACCAGGCACCCGCCGAGAATGAACGCCGTCATCAGCAGGCCAAGGACAAGCGTGGGCGGGAACATCCGAAACCCCGAAAACAGATCGTCTATCTTCACGGGCAGGCCGCGCACGGCAAGCAGCGCCACCGCGCTCAGGCCGAACCACAGCGGACCGGCGATGATGATGCCGGGGCCGGTGGAGAGGATCAGGTTGATGAGCAGGTGGCCAAAGAACAGCAGCATGAAATGATCGGTGAACACCCGCCATGCGGCGGATATCATGTGACCCGGGGGAAATTCGGGATTCTGCATGTCGTTCAACTCCGGCGGTTCCACTCGCCAAACCCACAGCACCGCGGGAAACCGCCCGCGCGGCGCTTGAAGCATCCAACGTCGAGAATCAGGCGGACGGCGGCTCGACCGGCGGGACCGGTTCCGCCGCCACGTCCAGCACGGCGTTCTGTTCAAGGTCATAGGCCATGGTGATGATGATGCAGGTCATGGGCGCGGTGGCCAGCAGTCCGAGACCGCAGGGAATCATCCCGACCAGGTTGAAGGCGAACAGCGCCAAGGCCAGGATGACCCACTGGCCGATGTTCTTCATGGCCATCTTGCGGCTGGCCTCCATGGCATCCCAGAAAGCGAGGTTCTTTTCATTCATGAACAGATAGGTGCAGGCATAAACCGTTCCGATGATCAGGCCCGGGATAACGCAAAAAAGAGCTCCAACAGCGGAAAACAGTCCTGTCAACAGTCCGGCAAGATAGGCGTCGGGAATGCGTTGGAAACCGGAGAAGAGAAGGTTGAAATTCACCGGCTCGCCCTTCAGCGCCTTCCGGATCATTTTGAACAGGCCCAGTTGCAGCGGGCCAAGAAGAATGGACGCCGCCAGGGGCCCAATTCTCACAATCATGCCCACCAGGGCCATGCCCACGACCACGACCGCCCAGATTGCGAGGACCGCGCCCAGCAGCGGGCCGACGTTCTTTTTGTACACTTCCCAAGACCGGCTGAACAGTTCGCCAAGTTCGAACGTGACGGAGGTGTTGTTCATGAGTGTCTCCTTTTCGCCCCGCGCAAATCGCGGGCACAATGGCTGTACAGGCGATACAATAACACCAACGCAATGGAGCGTGTGCGCCTCATTCGGTATAGTATCATGCGCCATGGACAGAACAAATCCCAGCAAGACCAACGGACCCGGCGAGACTTCAGGCAGCGCCCCGCCGCGCGGGGGTTGGTCGCCCGCCCTCTTGACCGTGTTTCTTGCCGCCGGATTGCTGGTGTTTTATCTTTTCGATCCCGCCACCTCGAACGCCTTCTGGGTGTGCCCGTTCCATCGCCTGACAGGCTGGTACTGTCCCGGCTGCGGAGGACAGCGCGCGCTCCACGAGCTCCTTCACGGCCATTTCACCGCCGCGCTGCGGTTCAACCCCTTTGCCGTGCTCGTATTCCTGCCGCTGACGGTTTGCGCCTATGCCGCGTATGTGCTCCGGGTACTGGGCGTGGCCCGTCTTTCTTGCGTGCCCGTGCGCAACTGGCAGGCTATTGCATTGCTTGCCGCAATGATCCTGTTCGGCATCCTGCGCAACGTCTTGGGACCGGTGACGTAAATCCTGGGACCGCCAATCTCCAGATTGGCTCTGGAAAAATGCCCATCAGGAGATTTGCGGTCCCAGGGGGGATTCCCTTCCCCGCGCTGTTCTGCCATAATAGCGGCAGGAACGGAGCGACAATCATGCAGGTTATCTTGCTCGAAACGAAAGAAAAGGCGGTGGAACTCACCGCACGGGTGATTGCCGGCCAACTGCGGCGCAAGCCGAATTCGGTGCTGGGTCTTGCCACGGGACGCACGATGGAGGCGCTGTACGCGCACCTCGCCCGGATGCACCGGGAGGATGGGCTCGATTTTTCGCTGACGGTGACATTTAATCTGGACGAGTATGTCGGACTGCCGCCAACGCATGAGAACTCGTACCGCTATTACATGAACCAGCATCTGTTCTCGAAGGTGAACATCGATCCGCGCAACACGCACCTGCCCGATGGCATGACGGCGGACCCCGAAGCCGCGGGCGCAGCCTATGACGCACTGATCAAGGATGTGGGCGGAATCGATCTCCAACTGCTCAGCGTGGGAGAATCAGGCCACATCGGGTTTAACGAGCCGCTTTCTGCGATGTTTTCGCGCACGCGGATGAAGGCGCTCACGCCCATGACGGTGGAGCAGAATTCGCCGTTGTTCAAAAATCCCAATGAAATGCCCCGGCTCGCCATTACCATGGGTGTCGGCACCATTCTGGAGGCGGAGCGGTGCCTGATGCTGGTCACCGGGTCCAAGAAGGCCTGGGTGCTGGCGAAAGCCGTCGAAGGGCCGGTCACCTCGATGATTTCCGCGACGGCGCTGCAACTGCACGCAAATTGCACCGTGGTCGTGGACGAAAGCGCGGGTGACCTCCTCGAACAGAAGGAATACTACCGCTGGATCTTTGAAAATGAGCCGCAGTGGACCGCTTACCAAGATTTATAGTGTGTCTGGATCGATCCAGACCACAATCACAAACTGAAACAGTACCTTTGCTTTATCCAGACATGAGGCAAAAGAACGGAAAAAGAGGACGTATTTGTGCTTGCTTTTAGCGTGATCCTCTGCTAGCATGAGGACGCAGTAGGGTAAGGCTTGGTTGAATTCCATGTGGATAAACTGTTGATAAGCCGTTGACAGCAGGTGAACGGCATGAAGAGGCAACATCAGTTTGGCGGGCGCAAGTGGTTGTGCCAAATTGAGTTAGGATAGTGTTAGAAGATCGAGAACCGTACCACACGGAAACACATAAGTCATTGTGGAGTAAGTGGTTGCGTGGTGGATGGTTTATGGGCTGTTTGGTGGCGGATAGGGTGGACGAAGATGTTCCACGCAGTCTGGACAACATCCACTTGAGATATTCTAAGTTGAATACTGGCAAGAAAGAAGACTGTGTATAACTCACGGCAGAAGCCGTGGAACATCCAGCACAGTTGGGCGGTGGAGGGGATGAAGAGAATCGTGGGATAACAGGTAAAAGTTATCCACTAATTTCATCAGAGGGGATGAAGAGCGAAACAAAGCTTTGGGCAGTTTGTGGACGGCGGGGGATAAACCACAGGGTTATGCACAAAGTATTGGAGTTGTAATTCCTTGTCCTGTTTGTGTTTAGATCGGTTATCAACGGTATCCACCGGCCTATGACGGGTACTACTCGTTACTTATAGAAAGAACTTATGAAGATGAGCACAAGTTATCAGACAACCTCAAAGCACGGAGACGTCTCATGAAGATCACCCTTTCACGTGTGGACCTGCTGGCGGCGGTGAACAAGGTCAAGAGCGTGGTGGCTTCCAAGAGTGCGTTGCCCATTCTCTCGCACATACTCTTGGAAACAGGTGAGTCGTCGGTGAAACTGACGGCTACGGACCTGAAAATCAGCATTGAATCGGAAACGGACTGCGCTGTGGAGCGGCCGGGCGCGATGACGGTGCAATGCCAGCGCATTTCGATGATTCTGGCGGAACTGCCCGGCGACGCCGATGTGACGCTGGAACTTATAGAGAACAATGTGGCGGAGCTGCGCTGCGGCAAGGTGTGCACGAAGCTGTTCTGCCAGGCGCCGGACGAGTTTCCGCCGGTAAAGACCTTCCCGGAGGCGGGGGCCATGGTGCTCAAGCAGTCCATGCTAAAGAACATATTTCAGAAGACGTCTTTTGCCATCTGCAGCGACCAGTCACGATACAACCTGACGGGGTTGTTGTTTGAACTGCGGAACGGGAAGCTGACGGTGGTGGCGACGGATGGACGACGCATGAGCATGGCGGTGGCAGACGAGGAGGTGGACGCCAACGATGTGCGGGTGATTATTCCCGCGAAGATGATTCACGAATTGGAAACGCTGCTGTCGTCCGACGGCGATTCCACGGTGGATGTGTGGGTGGAGGAAAGCCATGCGGCCTTTGCCTTTGACCGCCTGCGCATTGTTTCGGCCCTGATTGAGGGGAATTTCCCGAATTACGACGCCGTGGTGCCGAAAAAGCACGATCGCGAAGTGGTTGTGAAGACGGACGAGTTCATTCGCACGATGCGCCTCTCCTTGGCGGTTACCAGCGATAAATTCCGCAGTGTGCGGGTGGTTGCGGGCAATGGCGCGCTCAAAGTCCAGGTGAAAACCCCCGAAGTCGGCGAGTTCGAGGACGAAATAGAGAGCAGTTACGACGGCGAGGCGGTGGAAATTGCCTTTAACCCGGCATTCATTCTCGACGTGCTGCGCTTCATTGCCGGTGAAAAAGTCTGTCTGCTTCTGAAGGACACCTCCAGCCCCGGTATCATCAAGCCGTACACCGATGCCCCCCAGGACAACTACGTCAACGTGGTCATGCCCATCCGCATCTGAGGCACGGACAAGCATAACGGTTCAACCGCGGCCCGAGGTTCCACCAAGGATTCTCGGGCCGTGGCATTTTTATCAGTATCCGTAATTAGTGTCGAGAAAAGTCAAATCTATTTTGTCCGCACGCTTTGAGAGCAGGGCGTCTTGTTGATGGCGGAGCCGTCCAGCGCTCTTTCTGCCGTTGACACTAGAATGTTTACGCATTGAATTCCTGTTCTCTCACTCATTCCCATTTCCGTACAGTTGGCTACGCCGTCCAAACGGCAGGTGGCGTGCGGTGGCGGCGACACCGCTTTGGTTGCTGTGGCCGTCACATCCAAAGCGGCACTGTTGCCGCCGCACTTCACGGCGGTCCACGCTGTGGTTTCGCTCTCCCTTTCATCTCCCAATTCTGTGATTGCAGCCTTGTTGTCGAGCATTTCTGTTATGAGTAATTATCCTTTTCAGACAATAATATGTAACATTCGATAAAGCCTCTGCGTATTCTGAATTCTCTGAACATAATCCCTGTGTTGTCCGTATTTCCCTGTATTTCCGCGTATTCCGTGGTTATAACATACCCTTTTCAACCCATAATCCCTGCACACCATTGTCCCATGTTCCATACTAAAATTTAAAACATCAACTTTCCCATCTCGGCGTTTTTATCCTTTATACGCTATTTATAAGCGGTTGCGTGTATTCCGTGGTTAACAATGCCCCTTCTTTCCTGTCTACTATCCGCGCACACTCACATAAGAAATGCAACACTTGGTGCAGATCTTATAGGGACTACTTTTTACAACACTGGGACTGACCGACCGTTTCGGGCAGGCCGGAGCGTCCCTGCCGGCTTCCAAAGAACCGGTTTGCCAACCCCACTTTCCACAGGAGACCCTGCCATGAAGCTCAGCGACCTCGCCCAAGGCGAACCCTGGATGGACCCCGAAGAGCGCCGAACCGCCGCCGATCTGGTTCAATCCTTCCAGCAATGCTTTACCGACCGCCAAATCCCCGAAAATACCTTCCTCACGCTCCGCGTCCGGGACTATCTCCTGCACCACACCCTGTCCAGCCGCCTCGAACGGAGCCTCACCCCGGATTTTGCCCAAGAATCCAGCCTTTCGTCCCCGCCGTCAACGCCCAGCCAGCCATTGGCGGCCAGCGCCTCTCCACCGGCCACGGTCGAGCCCAAACTCGCTGAACAAATTGGCAAGACCCACGACCGCCAGCGCCGCTCGCTCAAAGACCTCGAAGACACCGCCAACAAACTCACCCCACCGATCCCCTCATCCAACGAAGCACCCAAAACCCCGGGGGAGAGGAATATTTCGGGCACGGCAAAGCCCTACACCCCCCTGGATGACTACAAATTCCGTCAAGCCCTCATCGAGGAGGTCGGCATTGACCTCAACGACCCCGACTTTTTCGCCGACGAGGACAATTTCTACGATTTCCCCCCCTATCGCCGTCCGACCAGCGCCGAACTCGAAGCTGCCGCTGCGGCCACCCCCGCGCAGACGGAAGCCCAGTCCCCGGATCCGGCCCCAGACCCGTCGGAGGCAGCGGATAAG
This sequence comes from Candidatus Hydrogenedentota bacterium, assembly GCA_903922535.1. Next base: position 21,744 of record CAIXUF010001271.1, on the reverse strand, counting down.
GAATCCTCCGTAGCGTCAGCGAAGGACGAGACCGAAGCGCAAGAGGAAGCACGGGCCGATGGCCCGCCCCATACTCCCGCCGATTCCCATGCTTCCCAGCCCGCAGCACCCAGTCCCGCGCCAAAGTCCGCACGGTCAACGGTCAACGATCCCTTGCCAGCGGTTCCCCCGTACATGCCCTGCATCGTTCCCACAAGAACCGGGCCGCCTCCGCCCCCGAAACCCTACATCTACAAGGTAAAACCCACCCCGTTCAATCAAGGCTATCATTTCAAGTGAACCCGTGCTCGGACGGAAGTGCGGAGTGTGAGGCATCGATGCTCAAGACAAGGGAGTAATCTCCCTCTCCCATGCGTCCTTCCCGTGTGGACGGGAACCGACGACCTACGCGGTGCATTCAGCGAAGCAGGAGCGAGGGTTCGGCTTATTACCCGTACCTTTTGCGAGGGAGGGTGTTCTTGGTTCAGAAGAATTCACCCGTCACCCTTTCCTACAGGGCAAAATCGAGCCGGATGTCGCGGGCCTCGACGAACTCGAAAGGTTTGGTGGATTTTTCCATGGAGCCGCGGGAGGCGGAAAAGTCCGGCTTGCCCATGGCCTTGTTGGAGCAGTACACCGTCACCTCGCCTTTGCCCGCGGGCAGATTGCCAACGGTGAAGGCCCCGGTTGCGCCGATGTCGAAATAGAGGCGCTCGACATTGGCCGCGTCGGGCCGGAACAGGCTCAGTTCGACGAAGGCGGACTTGGGGGGCGCGCCGCGCAGGGTGACCGCGCCGGCAAGTTTGTTGGCGCCGGTGGCGTAGTTGAAGTCAAGCCAGGTCGGCTGGTCCAGGTCCAGGGTAATGTTGCGGACGTAGACGCGGTCAAACCAGGGCGCGCCGTCCGGCGGGGCGACGCTGGCGAGGATGGTCAGCTCTCCGGGCGGGAGTTTGGGCACCTCATAGGCGCCGGGCGAATTGTACTGGGGCTCCACCAGGCGGTTGCCAGCGACCATGCCGTTGGCGACGCGGAACTGGCTGAATTTGGAGGGACAACCGTCCACGGTGATGTCGCCGGTCAGTGAACCCTTTTTGGGCATCTGGATTTTGATCTCGGTGACCTTGCCCGGTTCGCTGACGACGACGGCGTGGGCAATGCCGCCAGAGCGGTGGTCAACAAGGAACCAGTTCACGCCGACGGGCAGGCCGGAGATGGCGAAGAGCCCGTTGGCGTCGGTGGTGGCGTAGAAAATCCGGTTGCGCGCGAGACTCTCCGGGTTGCCCTCGCGCGGCATGATGCGCGCGTCCTGTATGGTCAGTTCGTTGGCGCCGTAGACGCGGCCCTGGATGGTGGCGGCGCGCAGCAGGCGCACTTCATGCACCGTGTCGTTGTTCCATCCGTCGCCGATGTTGACCGTGCTGGGCAGGGGCGCATAGCCCTCGGCGCGGACATAGAGGGAATAGGTGCCATAGGTCACATACCGGTCCACCAGCAGGCCGTCGGGATTGGACTGGGGCTGGAACTCGTTGAGCAGGTAGGGCGGCATCATCTGCTGCGCGTCTTTGCAGGCCGCGGTCTCGAAGCTGGGGAGGGCCTGGCCGGTCTTGGCGTCGGTGACCCTGGCGCGGAAGGTGAAGCGCGCGGGCACCTTGTCCGTCACGTCGATCTGCAGTTTCGCGTTGCGTTTCTCCGTGTGCATGATGTTGCCCTTGGAGAGCACCTCACCATTATGGGAGATCACCACCTCGTACTCGCCGCGGGTCACGTCCTTTATTTCAAAGCCGCCGAAGGAGTCCGTTTCGGCCGACTTGTCCCCCGCGCTGGCGGTCAGGCCGGGGATGCCGTTGAGGAAGCGCCGGTCCACGACGCGGCCGCTGAGGGAATAGTTGCTGGGCGCCGGCGTTTCCTGTTCGGCCGGCTCGGTGGACGACCATGGCGTCTGGAGGGGCGCCTGCCCGGGCGGGGTAAAATAGGCCCTGTGCACGTAGAATCCGGCGGCGGCCAGCAGGAGCAGTGCGGCCGCACCCATAAACAGGGAACGCCCGCAGCCCCCGGACCGGCCCAGGTGGGTCTCCCGCGCGGCCTTGATGGCGGCCGCGTCACCGGCGACCTCGCGCATGATGTGGACCATGCGCTCCTTGCTGTTTATCTCGGGGGCGAGCGCGCCGGCTACTTCGCGCAGGAATTTCCTGTCAAGCTTTTCGCGGGTGCGCGCCAGGTTTTCGGCGGCCTCTTTGGCGTCAATCTTGAGGTAGTCGGCGATGGTGCGCGGGGTGGCGCCGCACAGCACGCTGAGCAGCAGTCCCTTGCGCTGCTGCAGGGAGAACGGTCCCAGCTCCTCGTTGAGCGGGTCAATCAACTCCGACTGGAGCCAGGCGAGATCAACCAGTTTTGCCGAGGGGTCGCGATCCCGCGGCTTGAGGCGGCCGTTGCCGCGAGCCGCCGTGAGCAGGTCGGTTTCCTTGTGGGTAATGGCGCACAGCCAGTGGCCCAGACGCCTGGCGTCCGTGAGGGAAACCAGTCTTTCAAAGGCCTGCCGGAACGCGGCGACGACAGCCTTGTCGGCAATGACAACGCTGCCGGACTGGGCCAGGGCAATCGCGTACACCACCGGCTGATATTGCTCCACGATCTGGCGGAACGCATCCTGATGCCCCTTGAAGATCCGCCGTATCGCAGCCTTCTCTTTGTTCGCTGTGCCGAATCCGAACACGTTGCCCCTTGCTTCCGGCCCTGTCGGGCGCTGCCCGGGCCTGCCTAGACACACCTTGCTCCCGCGCGACAAAGGGCTCCTGCGGAGGGGAATGGCCGCACGGTGCCCCAACAGCCACCATTATGCGAGAGGCGGCACACAGGGTCAAGTCCCACGATGGGACAGTTGAAGACCGGACCGGATCGCTGGAACTGGCCATGAATGGGCCGCCCGCAGGCGTTCGGAAAAAGGTGCGGTTGGCGGCCGCGCCTGTCGTTCACCGATATTGGCCGCGGTCCTCCTTCAACGCGCGGCACCGCCCCCTGATGGCTGTCTGATCATTTCCGGCGCCGCCAAACCGCGGGTATGCTGTCGTTTGTTGGCCGTTACAATGCTGGTTGCTCCACCGAGGCCTGGACGGAAACCGGCAGCGCGTCCGGATGCGTTGCCACAAGCTGGAGAGTGCTTCCCACGGCAACGGTGTTGGCAAACCGCGTGGTCAACATTTGCAGCGTGGCCACGCCATCCTTGACGATGCCGCGGCCCACGGGAACCGGTTGGTTGCTCACCCCGTTGAGATATGCCGTTATCGTCACGCCGTCCGTGGGGAAGTTCACTGTCAGGTGCCCCGCCGCCGGCAACAACACCTTCACCCCTGTCGTAACCAGGGTGACGGGCGGTTTCTGCATGCGGATGCGCAGGGACGGATCCCCGAATATGTGGTACAGGTGGTTGTGCGTCCGGGCGTCGTTGGAATCGCACGAACCGACAACCCACCCCTGGCCCCACAGGAACACGTCCGCAAGCCGCATCTTGGTGGTTGTCCCGAAATACTTGATCGCGCTGGCATAGCCCTCCGTAAGATGGCCGTTGACGTAGATGAGCGTTTCGCGCGGGGCGGCGATAATGCTCACCGCGCCGCGCCGGTCGGCCCGAATCAACTCTTCGGCAAAGCAGGGGTTTGCGGTGATGGGGTCGCAGGACGGGTTGAGTTCCAGATCGTAGAAACCGGAGTCACACGTGGTGCTGAAGACCACGGGCAGCGGTTTGTCTTGTGCAAGCCCGTCCGCATCCCAGTAGGCAAACGGCGTCCCCCACCATCCGGGCCCGTTGCAGTAGCCGTGGGAGTTGTAGAAGATGAAGATTCGGCCCTCATTCCAGGCCGTTGTCAATTTGGCCGTTTCCGAAGCCGCATACTCCTGTCCGGGAGGATTGCTTCCGATGTCCGCGGGAAGCAGGCTTCCGTCACAGAAGGCCCGGGGGGCCATGTCTGCGGTGTACGCGGGCCTGGGCGGGGTGGCGTGCGGATCGCCGGCGTCCACCGATTCAATATAGAGCCGCTGCACATTGAATCCCCGGGATTCCAGGACGCCCTTGGCGGTCTCGAGCGGCTTGAGGAACGGCTGCTGTTCCACCCCCTGCAACAGCGGGGGGTTGAAGTCGAACAGTCCCGGAAAACCATAGAGCGGCTGCTGGCAGCATTCGAAATCGGTGCACAGCGTGACGTGCTTGTAGAAATCGGCCGAGGTCGGGGGGTTCTTCTCGTAATCGATGATCTTGTTGACCGCCGCGTCCGCCTCGGCGGTTTCGTTCACCGGAAGGCGTCCCACGACCCAGTCGGACGTGGACAGGGCTGCCGGATCCCCGAGCGTGGAGTAGGCGAAGTCGGAAGGCGGCCACGGTTCGCCCCCCGGCCCCGTGCCTTTCCCGCCGATGAAATAATACGGTGCGATATAGTTCACGTCGCCGACAAGCAGCACATAGGAGAACTTTATCTGGCTGTTGTTCCAGTAGTTCACAATCAGATTGCGGATATCCGCCGATGAGGGCATCGCGGCGTTGAGCCCGACCTGAACCACATTGGTGATTATGCCGGAGTTCGTCTTGAACTGCGCAAGCGTGTTGGCCGATTCCAGAAACTTGGCGTGCGTGACAATCAGCAGTTCCGCGCCTTCCTTGCTGCCCTTGAACGGCTGCGGCTTAAGGTTCACCAGCACGGGCGAATTGAGCAGCAGCGCGTTCTGCACCGTCTGCAGCGGCTCGAAAAGGTTCGACGGGTCATAGGTCCCATAGGTCCCCTGGCCGCCCGTGAATGTGAGCTTTACATTGCTGGATTTGAAAAGGTGCAGCGTGTTGGTTGCGGGGTTGAATTGTCCGGCCGGAACATCCAGGCGGACAATGTGCAGGCCGCGCGCGCTCCCAAGGTCCGAAACGGTCGCCGTGTTCGGCGGGTAAAGCGCGTCCTGCGCGTAGAAGGCCTCATCCTTGGTGAAAGGCGGCGGCGCAATGTCACGCATTACCCCGGGCTGCTGCGATGATGCGATGCCGGGCTCCTGCGTCGGAAGCGCGTTCAGCAGGATCTGTTCCGCCTCATCGACCGTCACGGAGGTCTCCACGGTGGCGCCGTCCGGAACCGCAACCAGCCGCGTCACCACGGGAATGGCCGGCAGCCCCACGTCGGTCGTGCCCGTGCTGAGCCCCGGCAGGTTCAGGGTGGTGTACACCTCGCCGTCGCCCTGGGCGGTGAAGACTTTCGGCTCGCCGAAGCTGAACGTTGCCTCGACCTGGCCCAGATCCGACGTGGCCGGATTCAGATCGGCGGCGGCTTCCGTGCCGATCCGCGCACTGTCCGCGCACAATGCCTTTGCGGACGCCGTTGACAGCATGTCGTACCGGAGCATCCGGCCCGAGTTGTACAGAATCTCCGCGACGGATTTTGATGCGTCATGGCGAAGACCCTGAAGATCGGCCAGGTATGTCTTGGTCGCGTCGGCCGCCCCGCAAATGTCACCGGCACGGTACAGCCCGTCGATTTGCGCCAAATCCCCTTCGAGCGCGGCCTTCGCCGGGTCATCAAAGACCGTGCTGGGGAACGAGGACACGCTGGTCTTGAGATCGGCCAATTCCGAGAGTGTCTCGGCCTGCGCTGTGGCGCTGGTCGGCAGGGCCGATGTCTGCACCCCTGCCGAGTAGATGTGGCTGGCGTTGTACGCGTACGCCCCGTAGCAGTAAGTCTGCCCGTTGTCCAGGTTTGTGTCAGTGAACGTTGCGCCGGCGCCGTCATAGGCGGTGGTGCCGTCCGTCGCGGAGGTCGGCGCCGTGGCGGTCTTTCGCTGAATCTTGACGCCGCTGAAATTGGCGTCCGACGGGAGCGTCCACGTCAGGACAACCTGCTTGTCCCCGGCGGTTGCGCTGAAACTCGACACATCGGCCGGCGGGGTCTTGTTGGCACAGCCCGCCACAGCCAACACACACGCGAGAGAACAGGCCACTGCGGTCAGGTGTCTGTTCAGGCGAAATGCGGCTTTCACACGCCCGCGGCAAACGGTTCTGTTCATTGTAAAACCTCTTTTGTTCTTTGGATTTGATGCCTGTTCGCTCTTGAGCCGGAGTTCTTCGCAAGGAATCCTGATGTTTTCACGGAATATGCGGCGGCAGGGACGGTGGTTTGCAGTCCCAAGTACACCGCAAGTGAGGGAGTCGTCAGAATAACTCTTAAGTAGAATTCTACAGTCTGTACGGAATAATGTCCTCAGTGGGAAGGACTGATTTCCCAGGATTCTTATCCGGTAAAGGTTCTTGATTCGCCGTTTTCAGTGGAGAGTCAGGAAAAGGGCAGACAGGGCCCATGGTTTGAGGATGAGTTCCGGCATGGGGCCGGTCGCTCCGAAAGGCGGGTATGGCCCCGGCCCCATTTCGCACCTGTTCACATACGGCCTACACGCGCATTGGGTTTCTATTGCGCCGCTTCGATGCGCCAGAGGTCGCCCTGGTTGCTGACGCGGATGCCGGACGGGGACACGCCCTTTTCCAGGGCGTAGATTGCGCCGGACCAGGGGGAGCGGACAACGGGGGCCTTGCCGGTCTCGCTCAGGATCTCAATGAACTGCACTTCGCCGTCCTTCTTTTCCGCGGAGACGACGAACGCGCCCATGGCGCGGAGCCGGTGAAACCGCGCATCCTTCCATGTGTCGGGGATGGCGGGGAACACCTCTATTGCGCCTGCATGGCTCTGGATGAGCATTTCCTGCAAACCGGCAGCGGCGGCGAAATTGCCCTCCAGCGTGAAGGGACGGTAGGTGAACTTGCTGAAGTCCCTGCCGCTCTGGTCGCCGTTGCAGTGGAACCCGTTGCGCAGCACGAAGGCGTTGGCGAAGGTGTCCAGTGCCTTCTCCGCCTTCACGCCGTCATGATCGCGGGCGGCCAGACCGGCCAGCCAGGCGAAACTGTAGCCGCACCACTGGCTGGAGCCGAGCCGGTCCAGTTCGTTGAGCGACGCGTCGATGGTGATCTTGCAGTTCTCGCCCTGTGACAGGTCTATCAGCCCGAGCGGGTAGATGGACATGAGGTGCGAGAAATGGCGGTGCGAGTCCTTGAGCGGATAGTCGGGCGCGATGAGCAGCCGTGCGTCGTCGCCGAGGGCGAAACCGGGCAGTTCGTCAAGGAGGGCGCGCCAATGCACGGCCTCGTCATGGCTGTTGATTTCGTCGGCCAGTTCGGCCATCGCGCCAAAGAGCCAGCGGAACAGCGCGAGGTCGTAGTTGGTGATGGCCGGGAACCACGCATTGGGCCGGTTGTCGTTGATTTCGGGCGAGGAGCTGAGCGGCAGCGTGCGCTTGCCGTTGGCGTCGCGCTCGCTGGTGATGTTCTCCGCAAAGATGGCGCAGTCGCGCAGCCACGGGTAGGCGCGCTGTTCCAGGAAATTGCGGTCCTGGCTGTATTTCCAGTGCAGATAGAAATGGTGGGCGAGCCACGCGCCGGTGGTCGACGAGTGGGTGTACTGGCGCCATCCGCCGATCTGGTCCTGCTTGATGTCGGCCGTCATGGGCACATTGATCCCCGGCACGCCAAAGAAGCGCTTGGTCCAGTCGCGGGCGTTTTCCCGCGTGTCCCACAGCCAGTTGAGGTAACCCAGGCCCTGTTCGAGCCGGTTGCCGCTGTAGCAGGGCCAGTAGCTCAGTTCCGTGTTCAGGTCGTGGTGGTAGTCGCCCTTCCAGGGGGGCAACTTGCCGTCGTCGGCCGTCCAGGGCCCTTGGAGGGTGATGGGCGGCGTGTCGCGCCGCGCGGCCGCGCCGAACTTGTAGGTGTCCAGGTACCACTGCCGCTCCACGGCGGCGTTGGGCACTTCCAGCCAGGTGTCTTCCCACCACTTGTGCCACCACGCCTGATGTGAGGTCCGCAGCGCCTCAATGTTTTGCAGACCGCCACGCGCGCGTTTCTCAGCCAGCGCCAGCGGGTCGGAGTTCTCATTGGTTGTGGCAATGGACCATGCGGCCTGCCAACGGTCAGTGTGTACCGCAGGCGTCTCGCCTGCCTGCGCCGGGTTGCTGTTGTCCACCTTCATCCAGGTCAGGAACACGGCCCAGCGGAATCCACCCCAGCCTTCCTGCTCGTAGGATTGGAAATCGGCCCCTTCGGCCGTCTTGGGTGCTGGATAGCCCAACTGTTTCAGGTCACCGGCCGAGATGGCGGGCTTGCCGTCGCCCGGTTCCCCGCCCGCAAAGGCGGGCGCGGCCAGTTTGATCGCGGGCAGCGTCCCCGACAGTTCCATAAAGCCCACCGGTTCCGTCGCGTGAATCCAGACGGACAGGGACGCGTTCCCGGCGGGGTCACCGCATTTTGCCTCGGCCTTGGCCAGATCGAGGCTGGCCGGAACCGCGCTCCAGCCGTCGGGAAAGGTCAATTCGATGCGGCCTGCGGGGATCTTGGTGGGCGCGGGGCGGTTGTACGGGTTGTCGTACATCGCCAGAAGGTCCTCCACGCGCCCGGACTTCTCCCACTCGCGCATGGTCTTGTAGTTATAGTCTTTGCTGTGGAATTCGGGCACGGGCCGCAGGTCCCACAGATCGGTGCGGTCCAGCGAGATCTTGATCGGTTTCCCGTCGCCCCAGACCAGCCCGCCCAAGAGGCCGTTGCCCAGCGGCATGGCCTCGTCCCACACCATCGCGGGCTTGTCGTAGTGCAGCCCCTGCGCTGCCGTCGGCTGCACCTCCTGCGCCAAGGTCGAGGCCGTCACCGCCGCCAATAAACATAGTGTCATCATCATTAGTTTCTCCGGATTGTGCCCCAAAGTATCCATATTATCCGGGGATCGTTCAAAAGAGCGGATCGTTGTGCCGCTTCCCTCCTCTTTTCGCCCTTCGTACTTCGCCCTTCGTACTTCGCCCTTTGTCCCGCGCGGCGGATGCACAGCGAAAGGGGAGACCGCGAAAGGAAGAGGAGACCTTCGGTCAAAAGAGCGTGGCGTGGTCTGGAAACCACGCCACAACCGGGTCTCGCCTTGTTCTTCCTTGCCGTTGCGTTGAGCCGCGGTCAAGACCAGGGCAGGGGAGACGCCTGCGGTACAAAAACTGGGTCATTGTTCGAGTTCCTCCACCGCATTCGAGATGTCAACACTTGGCGTGTTAGTGTGTCTTAAGAGCAAAAGGAGACCATCTCATGCTCGCGCTATTGTGGACACGCTCTGATGAATATGTGGTCCGGAGGGTACTTTCGGGTCGGCGCAATGATTTCGGCGTGCTTGTCCGGCGCTATCTGCCCGCCGTGTTGTCGGTGGCGCGGGGGATTCTGAAGAATCCTGCCGATGCGGATGACGTGTCGCAGGAGTGTTTCCTGGCCGCCTACCAGAAACTGGACACGCTGAAGGCGCCGGAGAAGTTTGCCGGGTGGCTGATGGCGATTGCCCGGCACGCCGCGCTCAACTGGCAGCGCAGCCGTTCGCGGGAGGTTCCCCTGGAGGAGGCCATGGCCGAGGCGCTGCACCGGGACGAGCCGGCGCCGGATCGCAAAGAGATGCAGCAGATGCTTCACGCGACGCTGATGGATCTCGATCCAGAAGTCCGGGAACTGCTGCTCATGCACTATTACGGGGGGTGCTCCCTCCGTGAAATCGGACGGATCAAGGGCATCAACCGGCTTGCCGCGGGCAAACGGCTTCAGCGGGCCCGCGAGGCGCTCGGCGCGGAGTTCCTCAAGCTTGTGCCCGACGCCCCCACGGCCTCCGCGTGGAAGAAACGCGCAAGGACGATTACCGCTGCGGTGCTGGCCGCGGGCGCGGCGTGGAAAACGGTCCCGGCCTACGGCATGATCGCCACGCTTGCCATGGGCGCGCTCAAACTGGCCGGTGTGGGGGCGGGAATTGCCGCGCTTTCCGCGGGGGCGCTTTTTGCGGCGCCCACGGTGATGGGATGGAAACCGGATCTGCCCGTCCCGAGAACCATGACGGCAAAGGCCGGCGTGACGGAAAAGACCGTTGCGCCCGTTCCTGCCGAAGCGGCCGCCGCCGCCGCGCTCAACGAAACAGCAGGGGAAGGGGAGGGAGAGAAAGACGAACCCCTGTTCACATACTCCAGCGTTCTGGCCACCCCGCTCGACCAGACCATCGGAAACGCCGAGGTCGTTGCGGAACGAATCACTTGGGCGGCCCGGGAACTGCCGCCTCCGGAAACGGAACGGTGGGTCACCATGGCCGACGCAAACGGCACCTTCACGTTTGCGGGACTGCCCCCCGGCAAATACTGCATCACCGCGAAGACCCGGATCTTCGGCGGCGCAACCGACATTACCCTGAGAGATGCGGGCTCCAGACACTTTCCGAATATAAAGATGTATCCCTTCATAAGCTCGTACGGCCTCTTGCAGGATGCCGGCGGCAAACCGGTGGCCGGGGCGGCGATTTACCCCGTCTCGCATGAGCTGTTCCCCCGCGAGGAATTCAGCCATGCCCGGATCGCAGGGCTTCGGGCCTCCACAGATGATCAGGGCCGTTTTCAGTTCCCGGGCATCATCCCCGGACGCTGGAAACTCTACGTGGTCGCCCCCGGCCATGAGCCGTACTACTCGGATTACTTCCCCTGTTTCGGGCTTCAAAGCCGACTCGTTATCCAGGACCCCGGAACCCTTGCGGGCCGCATAGTGGACAGCGCGGGACGACCCAGGGCAAAGGTCAAGGGGATGGCGCATTTGGGCGAGCCAAGCGGTTACAGTGACGAGGAGGGGTACTCCTACCGGATGCAGTACAAGTTCACGTCGAATGAAGAGGGCACTTTCCAGATCGACGCGATGCCGCCGGCCTCCTACGCGTTCTCCTTGAACGATGCGGCGCTTGTGTTGAGCAGCCCGAACACCACGGCGGTGGTCACGTCGGGCGGCACGGCGCAGGTGGAGCTTGCGGTGCAGACCGGCGGGACCCTGTACGGCCGCGTGTTGAACGCCAAGACCCGGGAAGGCGTGGCGGATGCCGACATGTCCCTGTATTCCATGCGCGGAGAAGTGAGCGTGTCCCGTCACCTCAAGACCGGCGCCGCCGGGGATTATATTTTCACCGGACTGCCCGCAAGCACCTACGAAATCAGGTGCGAGGCCGGGCGATCTTTTGATCGGTCCAACCGGGAACCGATGACCGTCAACCTGAAACTGGGTGAGACGCTCGAGGACAAGGACATCCTGCTCGAACCCGCATTAATGCTGGCCGGGCGCGTGGTGGACGTGAACGGAAAACCAGCGGCCGCCGAAGTGTTCATGCGCGGCGGGCAGTATGATCAAACCAAGTCCGCCGAGGACGGTTCCTTCGCCCTGGCGCTGAAGGATTCGAGCAGAGTTGTCGTGACCGCCGTGACAAAGACGATGCGAAGCGAGGCGACCCCCATCGATCCCGCCGAGTTTTCCGCGAAGGAACTGACCCTGCGCCTGACGGTTCTGTCCGGCAGCCGCATTGAGGGCGTCGTGCTCGACGGCAGGAAGAAACCCCTCTACAACGCGATGATCAACGTGTCCGCGGGCGATGCCGGCGAACCCGTGCAGCTCGCCGGGGGCGGCAGTTCCAGAACCGACAGCGCCGGAAAATTCGTTCTGGAAGGGCTTTCGGCGGGAGACTATATTGTCAGCGCCTCGCTGCAGTACCAGCCCATTGCCGCGACGCCCGTGAGCGTCCCCGTCAATGCGGTCGTGCGCGATGTGGTCCTTCAGGAGGCTCCCGCGGGCCGTCTGACCATTGAAGGGGTTGTCTCCTATCCGAACGGCCTGCCCTGCCCGTTCGCCGTGCTGGGGCTGGGCACCCGGCAGGCGACCACCGCTGGCGCGCTGGGCCGGTTCGCCTTCAAGGATCTTGCCGAAGGGCGGTACGATGTGTATGTCATGTCGCCCGGATATTCGCCCACGGTTGTTCGGGGCGTGGACGCCGGAAACAGGAGCGTCAAGATCGCCCTTTCGGACTATGTCACCCTGGTCGGCACCGTGGTGGATGCGAAACTGAAGGCGCCGGTCAAAGACTTTACGGTCGCCTATCACGCCATGATGCAGATGCCCTTCGACACAAACGGGATCGAGTCCGGCGAACGCGGCTTCTCCGACCCGCTGGGCGGGTTCCGCATAGAAAAGGTGCTCGCGTTTCCGACCCACGTGGAAGTCAGGGCGGCGGGCTATGCCGCGTGGTCCGCCGACATCGCCGATCCGGCCGGCGGACAGGAAACCGCGCTTGCCGTTGAACTGCAGACGGGCGCGCCGGTGACGGGGATGGTGCGCAACGAAGCCGGCGAACCGGTCGCTTCCGCGCAGGTTTCCGCCCCCGGCGTGATGCCGGTCACCAGCGACGCCGCCGGAACCTTTGCCATCGAGGGGCTTGCCGCAGGCCAGGAAACCCAGATCACCGTGTCCTGCAACGGATATGCAACCGAGCGTGTGGCTGTCACGCCCGGAAGCGGCGCGCCGCTGGACATCGTGCTCAAACAAACGGGCCGCCTGCTGGTGCATGCGTCTCTGGACGGAAAGCCCCTGTCCAGTTTTGTCGCGGCATGCCGGGTGCCGGGCGGGGAAGACAGAATGGGGTCTGTCGGGACGCGCGACGGAGAGGCTGTGTTTCAAAATGCCCCGCCGGGGGAAACGGAGGTGACTGTCCACGCGAGCGAAACGGAGACCAACGCGGGGGGCACGGCGACCGTAACCGTTGTGGCCGGACAGGACACGGCGGTGGATGTGGCGGTTTCACCGGGCACGGCTTCATTGGAAGGGCAGGTACTTGCCGACGGAACAGCGCCGCCCCATGCATTCATCGGCTTGATGGAGACATCAAGCGGGATGATGGGGCCAAGGATTGACCTGGAAACGGACGGCACCTTTCGCATGACCGGCCTTCAGCCCGGCGAATACCACCTCGGCGTGTCCACATACCGGTCCGGCATGTCCCGCCTGAGAATATTCGCCGTCAGCGACGCGGCCTCCCAAGACCGCGCGGAAATACAGACGATTTCCCTGACGGAGAACGGGACCCGAAGAATCCTGGTCGAGTACTCAGAAAAAGCGGATGAGACGCGCAGCGGCGGCGTGAATTCTCCGGCGATGTGAGACTTTTCCTCCAGGACTTTCGGGTGGCATGTCGGGTGTGTGTTCCGCGCCGCCACCGAAACCGCCCTCCCAAATCAGGCCATAGAGATCCTACCCTCGGGAACCAAGAAGAGGGACGAAAAGGACTTCAAGCACAGAAAATGCAAGGGTAGCCCTTTTTCAAGAGGAACAAGGCAGGCCGCCATGTGTCCCGGCGTTCAGAGTGTCCGGGGTGTCTCAGTCGTCGCTGTATTCGTATGCACCCATGTCGCATCCGGCGCCGTGCGTGCGCGGAGTGTCGTCAATGTCCGTGTCCGGCGCACCTGTCTCCGTGCCCTCGTCGATGCACGGGGAACCGGCCTGCAGACGGACATTGCCGTCGTCCGCATTCTCAAACAGCGGATCGGTCGAAATGTTGCCGGTGCCGGCGCTGCCGCCCTTGATGCACGAATAGGTCACCGTCGCGGAGGCGTCGGGCAGAATATTGTATATTTCATTGCCTTCGGACGCGGCCGAATCCCCCCATAGAATGCAGTTGGTCACGCTTGGCGAAGCGGTTTGGTTGACCATTGCACCGCCGTAGTCGGCGCTGTTCCCGGCAAAGGTGCAGTTCATTATCGTGGGCGAAGAACCGTCGTTGCACATTCCGCCGCCATGATTTTCAGTCGTCCTTCCGGCGGCGGTGTTTCCAACAAACACACAGTTGGTGACGGTCACACCCTCGGCGTCGTGATTGTATATCCCTCCCGCGTAGCCTGCGGCGTTCTTGGCAAAGGTGCAGTTCTTCACCGTGGACGCGGAGGAGGAGTTAAGCATTCCCCCGGCGTAGTCTGCCGTGTTTTCCCTAAACGTGCAGCCGTCCACCGTGGGGGAGGAATTCTGGTTGCACATTCCACCGCCGTCGGAGCTTGCCGCGTTTCCCGTAAAGGTGCAGTCGGTCACCGTGGGGGAGGAATCCTGGTTGCACATTCCGCCGCCCTTGGAGGTCGCCTCGTTTTGCGTGAAGTCGCAGCCGTCCACCCTGGGGGAGGAATCCTGGTTGCACATTCCGCCGCCGTTGGTGGTTGCCCCGTTTAGCGTAAAGGTGCAGTTGGTCACCGTGGGCGTGGAAGAGGAGTAGTTGTACATTCCCCCCGCGCATCCGGCCGAGTTCTGGTCAAAGGTGCAGTCGGTCACCGTGGGCGACGAGGAATGGTTGACAATTCCGCCCCCATAGCCGGTGGAGGATGCCGTGTTCCGGGCAAAGTCGCAGTTGGTCATCGTTCCGCCGCCGCCCGCGTTGTACATGGCGCCGCCATTGCCCGAGGGCGCCGAGTTTCCGGTAAAGGAGCAGGCGGCCAGTGTCGGCTCGGAGGAGATGTTGTACATGGCCCCGCCGTTGGCCATGGCCGTGTTTCCGGAAAACGCGCAGTTGTCAAAGGTTGGCGATGCGCCTTCGTTGCAAATGCCGCCGCCGTCCGCGGCCGCATTGTTTTCCGCAAAGGTGCAGTTGGCCACCGTCGGAGAAAAGACGGTGTTGTACATGCCGCCGCCATTGCCGCTGGCATGCCCTTTCCGGACGGTGAAGCCGTCGAGGGTTGCATTGTTTTCGCCAATAACGCATCGGCGCGCGGACTGACCGTCAATGATGGTGGTGTTGGCCTCCCAATCGCGGGCGTCCCGGCTCGTTTCCGTCCCGGTGAAGCCTCCGTAGACGGCGACATGGGGCCGGAGCTGGACGACGGGGTCTTTCGCGGCGGTGTAGGTGCCGGCGGCCACCCACACCTCTCCGCCGCCGACGGAGTCCATGGTGTCCGCGGCGCTCTGGATGGAGCCCAGCGCATTGTCCCAGGAACTGCCGTTGCCGGTTCCGCCTGGTTTCACGAAAGACTTGACGCCAACGCTGACATTTACCATGTCGGACACGGTGGTGTAATCGGCCGTATCCGTGGGTGTGAACTTCACGGGCACCGGGGTTGTTCCGGCGTCGGGGATGCCGTTGGGAACGGTAAAGGCAAAGGTTCCGGGCACCGAGGCCGCGCCGCCGGTCAGGATGGAGGACGCCAGGGTTTGCCCGTAGTTGATGGCGCTTGCCGTTGGCCAGGCGGTGACCGTGGGTGTGGCCTTGCCCACGGTGACGTTTACTGTGCCGGACACCGTGTTGTAATCGACGGTGTCCGTGGGCGTGAAGGTCACGGACGCCGTGCAGGTTCCGGTGCCGGGCGCGGCGTCGGGCGCGGCAAACGCAAAGGTTCCGGCCGCGGAGGCCGTGCCCCCGGTCAGCGTTGAGGCCGCCAGGGTTTGGCCGTAAGTGATGGCGTCGGCCGCAGGCCAGGCGGTGACGGCGGGCGTGGCCTTGTTTACGGTGACGCTTACCGTTCCGGACACCGTGTTGTAATGTGTTGTATCCACAGGCGTGAACGTCACGTCCGCCGTATAGGTCCCGACACCGGGTACGGTGGTGGGGGCGGTGAACTCAAGCACTCCGGAAACGGAGACCGTGCTTCCGGTCAGCGCAGAGTGTGCCAGGGTTTGGCCGTAGGTGATGGCCGTGGCCGTGGGCCAGACGGTGACCGTGGGCGTGGCCTTGCCCACGGGGACGCCTGCCGTGCCGGACACGGTTTTGTAGTCCGTCGTGTCCGCGGGCGTGAAGATCACGGACGCCGTGCAGGTTCCAATGTTGGGCACGCCGGCGGGCGCGGCAAAGGCAAAGGTTCCAGGCACGGAGGCCGCGCCTTCAGTCAGCGTTGAGGCCGCCAGGGATTGGCCATAGGTGATGGCGCTGGCGGTGGGCCAGGCGGTGACGGTGGGCGTGGCCTTGTCCACGGTGACGCTCGCCGTGCCGGACACCGTGTTGTAATCGGCGGCATCCTCGGGCGTGAACATTACGGACACCGTGTGGTTTCCGATGGCGGGCGCGGTGTTGGGCGCGGCAAACGCAAAGGTTCCGGCCGCATTGACCGCCCCCCCGGTCAGCGTTGAGGCCGCCAGGGTTTGGCCGTAGGTGATGTCAATGGCGGTGGGCCAGAAGGTGACTTTGGGTGTGGCTTTGTACACGATGACGCTTGTTGTGCCGGACGCCGTGGTGTAATTGTTTGAGTCCATGGGCGTGAAGGTCACGTCCGCCGTGTACGTCCCGGCACCGGGCATGGTGGCGGGCGCGGCAAACGAAAGTATCCCGGACACAAGCACCTCGGCTCCGCTC
Source organism: Candidatus Hydrogenedentota bacterium (assembly GCA_903922535.1). Next base: position 5,569 of record CAIXUF010001271.1, on the reverse strand, counting down.
AGCACGGAGAACGTCAGGGTTTGACCGTAGGTGATGGCGCTGGCAACGGGCCAGGTGATGATCCTGGGCGTGGCTTTGCCCACGGTGACGCTTGTCGTGCCGGACACGGTGGTGTAGGCGGATGTGTCTGCCGGTGTGAATTTCACGGGTGCCGTGAAGGTTCCGGTGTCGGGCGCCGTGTCGGGTGCGGCAAACACAAAGGTTCCGTCCACAGAGGCCGCGCCTCCGGTCAGCGTCGAGGCCGCCAGGGTTTGGCCGTAGGTGATGGCACTGGCCGCGGGCCATGCGGTGACGGTGGGCGTGGTTATGTTTCTGGTGAAGCCCGCGGTCACCGAGATATTGGCCGCCACGTTTGTGTCCGTGCGCGGATTCTGTGTCGAGCCGTCACTCCACGAGACAAAGCGGTACCCCGCATTGGGCACTGCCGTGACCTCCGTGCCGCTTGCGCCGGAACTCACCGACTGCGGCGAAACACCGGAAATCGCGCCGTTCGCCCCGGCCGTGTATGTCAACGTGTACTTCTGGGCGGCGGGTGGGCAGCCGGCAAGAAGCAGACAAAATGCCATTACGCCGAAAATGGGCCTGCCTAAGTACCTCATTGGAACAACCCCAAACCGTTGTACTGCACCTCTGTCCCAAAATGGGCGCCCCTGCCGCCAATTGCCCGCCGTCTACTGCTTGGAGACAAGGCCGGACACCCATGCATGACACTTAACCAAAACACTCCAACGATCCAAAAGTCTACGCCCTCCCGCATTGCTTTTCAATTTTTTGCACCGCCGATTCTGAATCGTCATGGGTGGCGGGGAGCAAGCCTGGAAAAGGCAGTTGGGCCGGCCTTGGCAACAATGCAGGTTGCGGACCCTGTGGGTTGTCGCCCCAATGCCCGCCGTGCGTCAGCGCCTTTCGGCAATGTCCCACAAACCGACCGCCGTTTGTGGGATAAACAGACGGAACAAGAAGCGGGTGGAGAATCGCGCGCCGACGCCGGCACGCCGGACAAACCGGTCAAGCGGCAAGAGGAGAGGTTTTGACCGCGACCCGGCTTTGCCGCAGGATCGCCATGCCCGGACAGGGACCGCCCAAAGTGGCGGCGCACCCGCTTCTATTCCCCCGCGCGCAGGAGTTCCTTGGGGTTGCGCATAAGGCTGATGGCCTCTTCGCGGGAAATGAGGCCCCCCGCGAAAAGTTCCTTGAGCGACCGGTCCAGGGTGACCATGCCCTCGCGGATGGCGGTCTCCATGACACTGTAGATCTGGTGGGATTTCTGCTCTCGGATCAGGTTGGAGATGGCGCTGTGTTTGAGCATGATTTCACAGGCGAGCAGGCGCCCGATGCCGGTGCGGCGGGGAACGAGCCGCTGTGACACGATGGCCAGCAGCACCATGGACAACTGGAACCGAATCTGCTGCTGCTGTCCGGGGGGGAACACGTCCACCACGCGGTCGATGGTCTGCACGGCGTCGTTGGTGTGCAGCGTGGCAAAGACGAGATGCCCCGTTTCCGCAACGGTCAGGGCCGCCTGGATGGTTTCCAGGTCGCGCATCTCGCCAATCATGATCACGTCGGGATCCTGGCGCAGCACATACTTCAGCGCGCCGGGGAAGCTGTCCGTGTCCTCCCCGATTTCGCGCTGATCCACAATGCTCCTGCGGTGCTCGTGCATGTATTCAATGGGGTCCTCAATCGAGATGATATGGCAGGATCGCCTGTTGTTGATGAGATCAAGCAGCGCGGCGAGGGTGGTGGTCTTGCCGCTGCCCGTGGGGCCGGTCACCAGCACAAGCCCCTGGCGCGCCATGGCAAGATCGGAAACGCCGGACGGCAGGCCCAGCTCGGTGAGGGTGGGAATCTTGGCGGGAATCGGCCGCAGCGCGGCGGTCACCGCGCCTTTCTGGTAGTAGACATTGACCCGGAACCGGGTGTTGCCGCCGACGGCCAGTGAAAAGTCGAGTTCCCGGCGCAGCTCAAATTGCTGGCGCTGCTCGGGGGTGAGCATTTCATAAATCGTCTCCCGCGTCTCATCCGCCGTCAGTGCGTCGACGCGCATGCGGAAAAGTTCCCCGTCGATGCGCAGTATGGGCGGCGCGCCCGCGCTGATAAGCAGGTCCGACGCCCGCTCCTGGGCGACCATTGTGAAAAGCTCGTTGATGCTCATTCGCGTCATCTTTCACATCCTTGTCCGGAACAGGCCCGCGGCATGATTGCGGCCGTTCCCGAAGTCCGCGCCTTTCAGGCGCGGATAATGCGCACTTCCTCTTCCAACGTGACGCCAAAGCGCTCACGGACCTGGTCCTTGGCAAGCCAAATGAGGCCAATCACGTCGTCGAAGGAGGCGCCGTTTTCATTCATGATGAAATTTGCGTGGACCGGGCTGATGATCGCGCCGCCGCAGCGGACGCCCTTGAGGCCGCAGGCCTCGATGAGCCGTCCCGCGTGGTCGTTGGGCGGGTTCTTGAACACACTGCCGCAGCAGTGGCCCTGCGGCTGCTTTTCACGGCGCCGCAGCAGGTAATGATCAAACAGGGCCCGCTGGTCCTCTTCGGCGGGCGCAAAACGGAACACGCCGCCCAGAATCACATCGTCGATGCCGCAGAAAGACTGGCCCCGGTAACTGTGGAGGGACGGCTCCATCGGCAGCGACCGGAGCCCCTCAAGGCTCATCAGGTCGACTGATTCCAGAAACGCGCAGGTCGAGCCGTTCGCCGTGCCGGCGTTCATGTATATGGCTCCGCCCACGGAGCCGGGAATCCCGGTGAGCGCACCCACCCCGGAGTAGTTGTTCGGCAGCATGACCTCGCGCACAAGTTTGGCCAGCGGCACACCCGAGCCGACGCGGTAACGGCCGTCCCCCAGATCCTCCATCCGCGTGAGATGGGTGGTGAACAGAACAATGCCGGGAAACCCGTTGTCGCTGATGAGCACATTCGAGCCGCCGCCCAGGACGAGCCGGGGCATGGGCTGGGCCACCATCCACCGCCAGGCCTCGTCGACTTCCGGCGCGTTGCGCGGCAGCAGGGCTATCCGCGCCGGACCGCCGATGTTGTACAGCGTGGCCGACGCCAGCGGGTAATCCCGCCGCGCATAGGGGAAGGGCAAAGCTTTGAGCGTATTCTCAACCATGGGGGCATTATACAGGAGGCAAGCAATCAGAAGTCCATGGAAAGTGGATGGACGGAAAGCAAGGGAGGAATGCGGTGGGTGAGCAGCGAAGCATCTGTCGCCGGCTGTTCTGCGGACCGGGGATGAATTCGCCCCGGTTTCCCCGCCGGGGCGGGGGCGGGCTTCAAGCAGGTTGTCATCCCCCCGGTTCCCCTCAAAGGACCACCTCATCGGGCCAAAGTTCGCGCCGTGACGCGCCCCAAAGTTTGCCGATGTAGTCAATGGACACGATGTCCTCGCAGGCATGCAGCCAGAAGGAGCCCCTGTCCGACAGAACAATCCATTCGCCGTCATCCTTCAAGAAGCGCAGCAGGCGCAACAGCCGCAAGTACCCGCCGTAGGCCCGGTCAATATCCTCGCCAAAACGTTCCCGGTAGGCGGATCTGCTGAATCTGGTCTCGTAGATCCGCCAGTACAGCCATCCGGCGCGCTGCATGCGCCCGGTCAGGTCGAGCGACAGGGCGATGGGCAGTCGACCTTCCTCCAGCGCCTTCACGTACCCGGCGGCGCCGAAGGTGTTCAGGTAGAACCGGTCCCGGAGATAGGAACCGCCGCTGGCGCCGAGGCCGAGGTACGCGGGCACGGTCACTGAACAGTACCGCGCAACGCCTTTCCTGGTGAAGGCCCACGCCGAGCTGCGCTCGTAGCCCGCCGCGTACAGTACCTCCTCGAAAATGGCCAGCATCTTCCTTCGTTTGAGGCTCAGGCGGATGCTGTGATTGGCGGCATGCTCCGTGCGTCCCATGGGTGTGTGGGGGAACAGGAAGATTGGGTAGGCGGCCACCTGGTCCACGCCCATGGCCACAAGTTCATGGGCGGTCTGTCTTGTCTCTTCCAGTGTCTGTCCCGGCAGGCCGAACATCACGTCCACATTCACGCAGTCAAACCCGTGCGAGACCGCCCGTCCCACCGCCTCCTTGACACTGCGGACGGTGTACGGCCGCCTGAGCGTCTCGAGGTGCCGGTCAAACAGCGCCTCCACGCCAATGCTCAAATGCCGCACGCCCAGTGCGGCGATGGCGTCCAGATTGGCCGCGTCCAGATGGTTGGGATGGCTCTCCAGATGGATGTCGCATTGCATGTTGAACGCGCTGCGGAGGTGTCCGATCATGTCCGGGAGGCCGCTGTGCAGCATGGTGGTGGGGGTGCCGCCGCCGATGTAGCAGGAGCTGATGGGTTTGCCGTCCAAGAGTTCGGCGTAGACGTCCGTCTCCCGCCTTACGGCGTCGGCATAGGCCGCGGCGAGGTCGCCTTGGTGGATTTCCTTGTTGTAGGGGCAGTAGGGGCAAATCTGTGTGCAGAAGGGAACATGAAGGTAAACGCCGAGCGTGTCCGTTTTCGCGAGTTCACCGCGCAGGACTTCGCGCGATGGAACCGCTTTTGCAAAGCGGATCTCCCGCTCGCCGGTAAGCCGCCTGAGTAAAAACTGCCGGATGAACTGTTCCATCGCTCACTCTCCGGAGCCGCATTGTCCTTCAAAAATACTTCCATGCATTGAGTATGGCCGAGGGTTTCAATTTCAGGGTCTGGTCTATTTCCGCATAGCTGAGATACCCGCACTGCCGGCAAAGCCCGGGATCGTGTGAGAACCGGCAGCAGGAATGAACGGTGCCCTTCTCATACACCGAGCAGGCATCCATGGGCCGCTTCCAGTCGTTGCGCATCGCCGAGAGCAGCCCCGCCCGCGAGTTCAGAATCTTGTGGCGCTTGCGCAGGCGCAACAGTTCCGCCAGCATGACGCGCCGCTCGTCGGGCTCAAGGTACAGGTCGTCATATCCGTAATAGGGCGTATGGAAATAAAAGAAGACACCCCGGATCTTGGGGATTGTCTGAACATGCGCGCAGAACGCCCCGACCTTGTCCCGGTTGCGCCGGTTGATGGTGTAGTTGATGAAGAGTGACGGGTGCGGCGAGGCTTGGATGTTTTGCATGATGCGGTCAAAGGAAACGCCGCGCAGCGCGTCGTGCGTCTCCCGAAGGCCGTCCACGCTGACAAACACGGTGTTGGCGGAGGTGCGAATGGGAAAGGTGCCATTGGTGTAGACGACGACCGTCAAGAATCCGGCGCGGCGGGCATACTCGACAATGTCTCCCATGGTGTGCTGTCCGTCGCGCCAGAGAAAAGGCTCGCCGCCCTCCAGGTAAAGGCAGCGGCCCCCTTCCTGGTAATAGGCGTCTATCGCTGCGGTGACTTCCGCGAAATCCAGGTCCTGGGCGCCGCGCTCCTCCAACCGGCAATGGGCGCAATGCAGGTTGCAGCGGTTGGTCAGCACCAGCCCGCGGATGAGCGGCGGGGTTTTCCCCAACAGATAATGACCAAGGACGAATTTGAGCCCGTACAGCGAGGCGTTCATGGAAGTGCTCCTCACACGTGAAAGGCATTCTTTCGGGCCATTGCTTCGGATTC
>CAIXUF010001270.1 GCA_903922535.1 Candidatus Hydrogenedentota bacterium | reverse complement strand
CGTGCGAAACCGGGTTGCCTACATCGTCATTGTGTTGTCCTACATCGTTTTCGTCAGCAGCCTCCTGTCCTCAAGCGTCTTTCCGGCGATGAACGATATGACCAGGGAACTGGGCGGCCAGCTTCACGGGATGGCCGGCATGGGCACGGCCGTGATGAAGTACACCGCATTTCTGTCCGCACCGGTCGGTGAGTTCACAAACGGCACGGGGCGGATGGTTGGCAAATTGCTGAACGGCAATCAGAACCCCGACCAGTCTGGTTCCGGCTCCGGTCTCATCACGGCCGTCCCCGTGCTGTTCGGCGGCGCGATACTGGCGGCGCTGTTCGTGATTGCGGCGCTGCTGTTGCTAAAGCCCTGCCTGTATCTTCTTGGTTATCTGCCGGGCGTGCGCCGCATCGTCCTGTACGGCCAGTGGGGCCATGCGCTGCGGGTGCTGTCGCTGCTGCTGGCGCGGGGTGTGCCGCTCGACAGGGCGCTTGACACGGCGGCCGGGGCTGATGTTCAGGGCGGGGTCCGATCCGCCCTGCGACGGCTCAGCCAGCGCGTTCGTTCGGGCCTTTCCCTGTCCGAGGCGCTGGTGCAGGAGGGCTGGCGCGTGCCCCGGTCACTGCGGAGCGCGGCGGCCTTTGGGGAAGGGGCCGGTTCCCTTGCCGAGTCGCTGGGTCGGGCGTCCTACGCCTACCGGCTGCGCGCGGAGCGTTCCATGCGCCTGTTGTCGAACCTGCTGTTCCCATTGGCGATTATGTGCTGCGGCGTGTTGGTCCTGGCGGTCAACGCGCGCCTTTTCGGACTGCTGTGCATCAGCATGGACAGTGTTCTCTACTGGATGTAGGAAAGAGTGAATGGGTTTGTTTGCAAAGAAACCGGAACCGGACACACAGGCCGCGATTTCCGAAGCGCTGCCTTTCGACCGGATCGGTGCGATGCTGGCCGGGCTCGCCGGTGCCGGTGAATCGGGCGCGATAGAGGCGGTGGACGCGCTGCTGGTCCAGGCGGCCCTGCATCGTGCGAGTGACGTCCATCTGGAGCCCTGGGACGAGGGTGTGCTGCTGCGCTTCCGCATCGACGGACTGCTCCACGAGGTGGCCAGCCTTCCCGTGCAGCACCACGCGCGTATTGCCGGTCGGGTCAAGGTGCTGGCCCGGATGCTCACCTACCAGAAAGATTTGCCCCAGGACGGGCGTATCGACCCCGAGGCGTCCGGATGCGGCAAGGCGGTCCGGGTGTCCACTTTTCCCACGGTGAACGGCGAGAAACTGGTGCTTCGCGTTCTGAACCCTGATCCCAACCTGTTTGACCTTGATGTGCTGGGTTTTGACGCGGAGACCACGGGCGCGCTTCGTGAGGTGGTGGCGCGGCCGCAGGGCGCGTTTTTGCTGACCGGCCCGGCCTCAAGCGGCAAGACGACGACCATCTACGCGATGATTCGGGAGATTCTGGGCCGGCGCGGTCCCTCGACCCATGTGGTGGCCATTGAGGACCCCGTCGAGTACCGCCTGGGCCGGGTGTCCCAGTCGGAAGTGAACCCCCACACCGGATTCACCTACGAGGCCGCGCTGCGCGCCGCGTTGCGCCAGGACCCGGAGGTGCTGGTGTTGGGTGAAATCCGCGACCCCGAAACGGCGCGCACCGCCGTGCAAGCCGGGCTTACGGGACATTTGGTCATCAGCACCATCCACGCCGGCACGGCGGCGGGCGTGTTCACGCGGCTGCTCGACATGGGGGTTGAGCCCTATCTTGCGGCCTCGTCGGTCGTGGGCGTCATGGCCCAGCGGCTCTACCGCCGCGTGTGCCCTGACTGCACTGAAGCTGTGCTGCCCGCCCCGCGGGCGCGTTTGCGTTACAGCATTGCCGACGGCGCGGGCACGGTGCGCGCCGCGGGATGCCCGGCATGCCTGGGCATCGGCTATCGCGGCCGCGCGGCCCTGGGCGAGGTGCTGATGGTGGATGATTCGCTGGAAGGACTGCTGCTGACCCGGCCGCGCACGCAGACGGTGCACGAGGCGGCGCTTGCGGCGGGGATGGTGCCCCTGTTTGAGCAGGCGGCGCGCTGTGTGCGCGCCCGGCTGACCACCCCCGAGGAAATGGATCGTTTGTTCCCCGCGCCCGGCGCGGGCATGCACAGGGAGGAGTGACGTATGAACCAAAGGGTGCGACGAACGGGCTACACGCTCATGGAACTGGTGACGGCGATGGGCTTGCTCGGCATGGGGATGTTCACCGTTGTCACCTCGTTCCACTACGGGCTGGAAAAGGTGCGCGCCATGCAGGAAATGCACACGGCGCAGACGGTGGCGCAAAACCAGTTGGAACGGCTGCGCGCGGCGCCCTTTGACGAACTCAAGGAAACAGAGAACGCCGTAATGCCCGCCTCACCGGCGCTTGAAATGCTGGTCAAGGCGCGGACGGAAAAGAGCGTGCGGGTCTACGGCGAGCCAAAGCTCGGTCTGCGGGAGGTCGAAGTGCGGGTGACCTGGGTTGGAGATCGGGGCCGGGTGATGCATGCCTCGGCCCTGACGCTGGTCGGCGACAGGAGAGGAGCGGCGAAATGAAACAGCATGTTCACCGTTCCCTTCGTTCCTGCGGCATGACGCTGCTGGAATGCCTCTGCGCGCTGGCGGTGATGACGGTCCTGATCTCCGTGCTGTCGCAGATCTTCATCTCGACCACGCGCCTGTCCGCGGCGGCCAACAAGGCGCTTGACCGTGTTCAACAGGCGGCGGAGATACGCGATGCCTTTACCGCGGCCGTGCGCGAGGCGGGGCGCGTGGCGGACGGTGTGCTCGACTACAAGACCGGCGGCGACTGCCTCGTGCTTGAACTTCCTCCCGTACCTGACACCGCCGCCCGGCGCTATGCCGTGCTGCGGCGCCTGGACACGGGCGCCTTTGCCCGGCTGGACCTTGAGGAGCGCGACGGCGCCTTCAGGACAACCTATCTGAAGAGCTACGCGCTGCGGACGATGGCGGTTCGGTTCAATGCCTCAGAAAAGGAAAGGCTGGTGTCCATGGAGATGGACCTGCAGAATGCGGCGAATCTGCCCGACCGGCCGCCGGTGGTCCACTTCTTTTCCGCGACGATGCGCTCGATGCTGGGCGGGGAGGGCCGGGCATGAAACCGCGCAGACTGGACCGAAAACAGGGCGGCGCCATCCTGCTCATGGTCTTGGCGCTGCTGGCCATCGGCTCGCTGCTTTCGGCGTCTTTCTATGCCCTGCTGAACAAGGGGCTGTCCGACGCCTACCAGCGCGCGCGCGTTCAAACGGCGATGAATCTTGCCGATGCGGGGCTGGAGAAGGCGGTGGCTTCGCTTCAGACCGACACGCACTATGCCGGTGAGGAGAACACGCGGCTTGGCGAGGGCGTGTTCTCGGTTACGGCGACCGCAGGGGCGAAGCCGGGCCTGTGGCAGATCGTTTCCACGGGCGTCTTCCATCCCAACCAGCGCAGATTCCACGCGAAGGCGCAGGTGGTGGCGGATCTTCACTTGGACGCCAAGGGCCGGGTGCTGGCGCTAAACTGGCGGGAGGGCGGACCATGCAAATGAAACGTCGAAAGGGTTTCACCCTCCTTGAACTGACGGCGGTGATTGCCGTCATTGGCGTGCTGGCGGCAATTCTCCTGCCGGCGCTGGCCCGGACGCGCGAGGCCGGGCGGCGCACCTCCTGCCTGTCCAACCTGACCGAGTTGAACATGGCGCTCCAGATGTACGCGTCTGAACACAAGCGGCAACTGCCCTGGAGCGGCAACGGCGATGTGCGCTGCCTCAACCGGATCAGAAACGACTACCTTAGCGATGTCGCACTCTTTATTTGCCCCTCGGATGCGACCAGCGGTGAACTGAAAAAGCAATGGGAAGAATTCCTGAAGAATGCCGCCAAAGGGGACCGAACCCCGCCACGCTTCAAATTCACCAGTTACGTCTACATTGGCTGGTACGCATCCGCTCCCATCGTTGTTCCCCCTGCCGAGGCGCCGCTGCCCAAGATACCCATGCTGTGGGACATGGCAGCCAAAGGTAACCAGGGCACAAACTTCAACCATGTGCCCGGAGGGTCAAACGTGGTTTGGATGGACGGTTCAGCGGAGTTCGTCCCTCTTATTAGATTCCACGCGGACAACCTGCCGTCCGATCCGGGCGGTGTGGCGCTGAGCGACACCGGCGTTGATCCGTGGGACAAGCTGTCCGGCAAGAAGGTACTCGGCGGGTTTCCCGGGAGGCGCCGATAATCCCGCTGGAAGCGTCCGCCACTCCCGCGAAGGGGGACCATTCCTGCCGACGGTGTTGTCCGGAGTGCCGAAGGCGCGACATAAAAAAGCCCGGGGCGTAAGCCCCGGGTTGACGATGTGATATGTTGAGAGAGCCCTGAAAGGGCGGCACTCCCCGGTAGGCCCCCAATGTCATCCCTCCCGCGTCAAACGCGAATGGGCAGGATAACGAAGGGAATGCCGCGGCTGTAAAGCCGCCGCTGCACTGAGAACACCACATAGTTGTGGAGCAGCCGGGTGAAGCTCGTCTCTTCGGGAAACACCAACTGCCCGGCAAAACAGATCCCCTGGGGATACTGTTCGAGAATCTCGGGAACCAGTTCCGACAGCGACTGCACGGCGTCGGTGCCCACCAGGGAGCGGCCTTCGGCATAGCACCCCTGGCGCTGCATGTACTTCACGTAACTCTTCAGGTCGTCGTCAATGTGCGTTTTGAGGTGTTCCAGTTCGGCCGGCCCCTTGAAATTGCCCGCGTCAATGACACCCACCTGCACAAAGATGTAGTTCTTGAACGTGTTGCCGAAGAGGCGCACCACGCCAAACAGCGTGTGCAGCCCGAGCCCGTTGAAACCGCTGACCAGAATGATCGCGGTCTTCTTGTCCGGGTCGAAGACAACCGGTTCGTCTGTCTTTTCGCCGTTGCGCCGGTCCTGGGAGACCTGCGAGACTTCCACCAGCATGTCGAGCCGCTTGAGCAGTTTGAGCGTGTTGTCGTAATGCCTGCGTATGGCCAGGCACAGGACCACGAGCCCGCCCGTGACAATGAGCGTGAGCCAGCCGCCGTCCCGGAACTTGATGATGGTCATGCACACCAGGATGAAGATGGTGAGCACCAGGCCGATGCCGTTTATCAGGAGGCCCTTCTTCCAGGGCTCGGCGGTGCCGCGGACGTTCCACCAGTGGCGCACCATGCCCGACTGGGCGAGCACGAAGGTGATGAACACCGTGATACTGTAAAGCACGACCAGATACTGGACCGACCCGCCCGTTCCCACAATGAGGACCAGCGCCGCGCCGCCCATGAGCAGCACGCCGTTTTGGGTGACCAGCCGGTCGCTCAGCGTGGCGAAACGGTTGGGCAGCCAGCGGTCGAGCGCCATGTTGGCGATGACGCGGGGCCCGCCCAGAAAGCCCGTCTGCGCCGCCACAAATAGAATCGCCGCCTCCGACAGCAGCGTGACCAGCACAAAGGTGCGCCCGGCCCATGCGTAGTGCCAGCCGGCGGTCATGGATTCCAGCATCACGGCGTTGAGCGTTTTCCCCTCCTGGAATTTGACCTCGCACAGGACATAGCAGAACATCAGGCCGACCACCGCCACCACGAGCGAGGAGGCCATGTACACCATGGTCCTCTTGCCGGTTCTGGCGCGGGGCTCGCGCAGCATGGGCAGGCCGTTGCTGACCGCCTCAATGCCCGTGTACGTTCCGGCGCCCATGCCATAGGCGCGCAGCATGAGCAGAACCATTCCAAAGATGCCCATCTGGGAGGATGCGGTGTGCATGTCCGTCAGGGTGTTGCCCGCGATTCGGCCCATCTCCCCGACATGGGTGACAAACACATAGCCGATGGCGAACAGGTGCGAGAAGACGAACACCATGAACACCGGGATGAGCGGCACCACCGATTCCTTGACGCCGCGCATGTTGAGCGCCGTGAGCGCGATCACGCCCACAATGGCCACTGTGGTCTTCCAGGGAAGCGTGTCGGGAGGCAAGAAACTGAAGATGGCGTCGGCGCCGCTGGCGATGGAAAGGGCAATCGTGAGGGTGTAGTCGATGACGAGCGCGCAGCCGGAAATCATGCCCAGTTTTGGGGTGAGGAGGCGGCTTGCCACCATGTATCCACCGCCGCCGTGGGGAAACAGATCAATGACCTGCGCGTAGCTCATGCTGATGACTATTACGGTGAGCGCCGAGCCCAGCGCCACGAAGAGCGACAGGAACGGATACTTCAGCAAAACGAGAAAAACTTCGGGCGGGCCGTAGCAGGAGGAGGAAAGTCCGTCCGCGCCCAGCCCCACCCACGCAAAGAAGGCGATGAGCGCCATCTTGTGGGCCATGTCGGGATCATGCGGGTCGCGGGCACCGCCGACAATCACCCGCCTAAGGCGGGCGACCAGTGTGGGCCGGTCTTCAGAATCTTTGTGCATTTGTGGTGATTCTCTGCGAAGATTGCGGACAAGACGAAAAGAAAACCTTGCCTTTTTCAAACGGCCGCCCGTTCCGGCGGCTCTTCCGTTCTCTTGCCCTGTCCTTCATTTGACACATGCGTGTCCGTCTTGCTTCCAGTATTCCTCATTCCCAAGTTCCAATTCCGAATTTGGGCGTTTGGGGTGGGGTGGCGTTGCGGCGCTTTTCTTCTGCGGCTAGAGACGCTTTGCGTTCCTCTGCTGCACACGCTGCCGCTCCTCATCGGGCATGCCTGCGCACATCCCGGCATCTTTCTCGCGCTCCATCTCTTTCTGCTCCGAGAGCGAGATGGGCAGATTTCCCTCGATCTTGTACTGCATGATCCTGTGCGACAGGTCGTCCCACAGTTCGGCGCTTTCCCAGCGCGCCTTGTCCAGCACCGCGACGGCCTCCATGTAGCGTTTCTGCTCCGCAAGCTCCGTGGCCTCGATGCGCATGCGGAGCCCGTCACCCTCGGATGACCCCAGCACCGTAAAGATGTCCTTGGCCTGGTCGCGGTATTTCAGGGCTTCCTGGCGCAGTTGTTCCTTCTCGGCAGGATCCGTTGCGGCGGCCGACGCCGCGAAGGCGTCTTGCGCCTTCTTTTCAAGCAGGTGTCCCTGGTTGCGTTTTATGAAGCGCGGGGCCACCTCCTCCCCAACCGTTGTTTTCGGGAAGCGGCGGGCATAGTCCTCCCATCCCGCAAGCGCCTGCGCAAACTGGCCGTTCAGTTCCTGGCAGATGAACAGTTGCCGCGGCACCCAGCGGTCATGGGGCTGCAGGATGGCTTCGGAAAGGTATTTGACGGCGTTCGGATAGTCCTTGAGTTTCTGCTTGTAGACGGAGAACCCAAGGTCGAAATAGAGCTTGTAGTCGCGCAGGTTGTTGCGGATGCCGTCCTTCAGGAAATTGATGGCGATGTAATAGTATTTCTCTTTCTCGCCCACGCACGCGCCGTACTTGGCATCCCACTTTCTCTGGGGCCAGGGGGTGTCCATCATTTTTGCGGTGATGTTGTAGGAAAGATGCCAGGAGCCGATGAGGTAGGCCTCGACAAAGTGCGGGTCCAGCGCGGTGCAGGTCTTCATCAGGGCAATCATGCGGTAGTTTTCGCCCTGGTGCCAGTAACGGTCCACCTGTATCCAGATGAAGTTGGCCGCGACCTTTCGGAACCCGAAGAACAGGTTGAACAGGCCCACGCCGCTTTCCTCGGCTTCCGCATACTGGATGTTCTGCGCAAAGTGCAACTGCTGCGTCCGGGCCAGTTTCAGGAAGTTGGCCCGTGCGGCGGCCAGATCATTGCTTCGTGCAAGCTGCCAAATGCGCGGATCGTTCTTGTATTCCTGCGACGCCCGGCCTATCTGGCTCACTTCGCCGGTCGGGGTTGTGGCATCCTTGGTCGCTTCGTTCGGGGGGGGGGCCGCCGCCGGAACCAGTCCGGCAAGGCTTTGCGACGCGGCGTTGCACTGGTCAAACAGCTCCTTGTCCTTAAACTTGCCGCTTTCATCCTGGAACAGGCGCTCGTTGACCGCGGCGGCCAGCATCCAGCGGTAGAACGCCTCGGATTCGCGCAGATGCCGCACCTGCCTCCCCTGCGCGGCCGCCAGCGCGAGGATGAGAATCATGGCCCCGACGAGGACCAGTTTTTGGTGGCGCTTCATGGAGCCTACATCTCCTTGCGCCAGAAGATTACCCAGGCCAGCAGGAACCCGAAAACCGCATAGAGCGTGCCGTAGGCCATGAGATTGGGGATTAACACGTCCGTCGGCGGGTCATTCGGCTGTCCGTTGATGATCTGCGTCTTCAGGCTGAAATTCTGGAGATTGGGGAGCACCTGGTACAACGCG